>JAZRAY010000215.1:0-4952 GCA_045634805.1 Succinivibrio sp.
GACCTTGCACGTAAGCTTGGCAAGAAGATTGAGCTGAGAATGGAGGGTGAGGATACAGAATTAGATAAGAACCTGGTTGATGCTCTGGCTGATCCTATGGTTCACATGGTTCGTAACTGCTGTGACCACGGTATTGAGGATCCTAAGGATCGTGTTGCTGTGGGCAAGCCTGAAACCGGTGTGGTTTTACTGAGAGCTTCTCAGCAGGGTGACCATATTCTTCTGCAGATTCAGGACGATGGTCAGGGTATGGATCCTGATATCTTAAGAGCTGTAGCTGTTAAGAAAGGCCTGATGGATGAAGGTGCTGCAGACAGACTTTCAGATTCTGAAGCTTTAAATCTGATTTTCGCACCAGGTTTCTCAACCAATACAGAGATTACCGATATTTCTGGTCGTGGTGTAGGTATGGACGTGGTTAAGACCAACATTTCCAAACTGAATGGTACTGTAAATGTTATCTCCACCTACGGCAAAGGCACCACCATTGAAATCAAGGTTCCTCTGACACTGGCAATTCTGCCTACTCTGATGATTTCTGTTTCAAACAGAACCTTCGCTTTACCATTGACATCTGTTTCAGAGATTTTCTATCTGGATCTTGATTCAATGAGAAACGTTGATGGTCTTAATACCATTGTTATCCGTGATAAGGCTATTCCGCTGTTCTTCCTAAAACAGTGGTTTGAAAAGGTCTCAATCAAAGAATATCTGGAGAATAAGGCTCACATTGTTCTAGTTCAGGTTTCAGCTGCACAGCTTGTCGGCTTTGTTGTAGACGAACTGTTAGGTCAGGAAGAAGTTGTTATCAAGCCTCTTGATGAAATCCTGCGTCATACTCCTGGTATGGCAGGTGCAACCATCACCTCAGACGGTGGTATTGCACTGATTCTGGATATTCCTGGTCTGATGAGGGCTTATGCTCACAAGGATGCAGAGCGTGTGCCTCTGCAGTCAGACAAGCATGTAGAACAGGAACAGAATACTGAGGATGCCCCAGCAAGCATTCCTGAAATAACTAATAATAACGAAGAATAAGGATAACCTATGACCAAAGTTTTGATTGTTGATGATTCTAGCTTTTTCCGTAAGCGCCTAAGAGAGATTGTTGAATCAGACCCTACCATGGAGGTTGTAGGAGAAGCTAAAGACGGAAAGGAAGGAGTTGAACTAACTACCAAATTACGTCCTGATGTAATTACCATGGACGTTGAAATGCCTGTAATGGACGGTATTTCAGCTGTTGCTGAGATCATGAAGAAGAATCCTACTCCGATTCTTATGTTCTCATCACTTACTCATGAAGGTGCTACTGCAACATTTAAGGCTCTGGAAGCCGGTGCAGTCGACTTTATGCCTAAAAACTTCGATGATATCGCTCACCGAAGAGAGGATGCGATCAAGAATCTGATTGCTTCTATCAAGGCTGTGTCACGAAGCCGTGTAAGAGGTTTCAGACCATCTGCTCCTTCACCAACCATTGCTACCAAGACTGTTCCTGCATCTGCAGCTGTCGCTAAACCTGCTGCAACTGCAACACGTGCTCCTATAGGTGCAACTGCAAGTACTCCTGCACCAACAGCTGGTTCTGCAAAGGAAGCATACAATCAGATTAACGCAATGCTGGCTGCAAATCCTGGCACACCAGCAAGTGCACTGAAGTTTACCTTCGGCAATCATAAGTCTGAGACCACTACCTTTAAGAAGTCAGGCAAGCCTCATTCAATCGTTGCAATTGGAAGCTCAACCGGTGGTCCTATTGCTCTACAGGATATTATTCCTAAGCTGCCTAAGCTGAATGTTCCTGTTGTGATTGTTCAGCATATGCCAGCATCATTCACAACCACCTTCGCAGCAAGACTTGATGCAATTTCAAATCTGCATGTGGTTGAGGCAAAGGATGGTGACATTCTTGAAGCTGGTACCTGCTATATTGCACCTGGCGGCACTCAGATGATTTTTGAGAAGGTCGGTGTAAAGGTAAGATGCCGTGTTATCGGAGATACTGGAAGAACTACATACAATCCTTGTGTGGATGTTTCTTTCGCATCTCTTTCAAAGATTTACGGCGGTAAGGTTCTTGCCATGATTCTGACCGGTATGGGATCAGATGGCTGTGAAGGCTGTACAATCTTAAAGAAGCTTGGTGCAGTTATCTGGGCTCAGAATGAGGAAACCTGTGTTGTTTATGGTATGCCTCAGGCTATCGTGAATGCAGGCGTTACAGATCTGGTTCTTCCATTGGGAGAGATTGCAGAGTGTATCGTTAAAGAACTGGGTTAATAACAGAAAAGGCAGGTCTCTATGAACTTTTTGGGTATTTTTCTTGCGTGTGGATGTATTGTATGTTCTATGATGCTAGAAGGTACATCTCCTGCAATGATGTTAGAGTTACCTGCTTTCTTGGTTGTGGTAGGTGCTTCCTTCTTCGCATGCTGGGTGCAGTTCCCTCTGCCTCAGATTATCGGTGCATTCAAGTGTATGCTATGGACACTTGCTCCTCCACGTATCGGTTTTGAATCTCAGGTTGAACTTTTAGTTGGACTTTCAACAACTGCTCGTCAGCAGGGACTGCTGGCTCTGGAAAATTCCATTTCATCCGCATCTGATGACTATACCCGTGACGGTATCCAGATGATTGTGGACGGTGTGGATAAGGATGCTCTGAAGGAAATTCTGGAGCAGGGTATTGCTGTTGAAGAAGCTAAATACGAACCTTACGCAAAGATGCTTGAAGCTATGGGTGGTTACTCACCTACCATGGGTATTATCGGTGCGGTGCTTGGTCTGATTCACGCGATGTCCCTGTTGGACCGTCCTGACGAACTAGGTCCTGCTATTGCGGTGGCATTCGTTGCAACCATTTACGGTCTGGTTCTGGCAAACATTATCTGTCTTCCAGCATCTAACCGTGTTAAGGGTATTATTGCTGAAATGGGCCTGTATAAGTACATGACCTTAGAAGGTCTTGTATCAATCGCATCAGGTGAGAACACCATGATGTTAAAGCGCCGTCTGGCAGTTTACACCGGTGGTGATAAGACTGAAGGCGGAAGTTAATATAATAATAAGGCAATGATATGAAAAAGAAGCCGCCAGAGCCCGAAAACCTTGAACGATGGATGGTGTCCTATGCGGACTTCATGACTCTGCTGTTCGCTCTGTTCGTGGTTCTTTATTCCTTCGCTATGGCTAAGCAGTCTGAAGCCAAATCTATGGTTGAAAGTATTGCTCAGGCCTTCAATGAAACAGCAATCAGTTCTCCTGGCGGTGCTCTGCTAGTGCCAGGTTCTCTTGCCCAGCAGCTTGCTCAGGAAGTTCAGGAAGCTGTTCAGTCTATGCAGTCTGCGCAGGGTGATACAGGAAAGCAGATTATCGAAGACGGTGGTGTGATGATGAATTTCCAGATCACATCTACCCAGTCCAATCAGGAAAGAGATGATACAACATCAGGTTCTGACGATGAGATGGACGGTCAGAATAATGCTGATTCTGCAAATGCATCAGGTGATCTTGTAATCTCTGATAACAGCACTGTATCTAAGAACGTTAATCCAAAATCCAATGCTCCTGACGGTGGTGCTCAGTCTGGTGAAGGTGGTTTCCAGGCTGGTGGTAGCGCAGATCACTTTGAGCAGGGCGGTCAGTCTGATGTTAATGCTGACAGTATTGGTGAGGGTAAGGTTGGAACTCAGTTTGATGCTGTAAGAAGATCTATTTCTGAGGCTATTCATGATACCGGTATGGAAAAGTACATTGATATGGAAGAGAATCCACACTGGCTGTCAATCAATGTAAATTCAGGCTTACTGTTTGCTGAAGGCAGTGCTTCAATTCTGGCTGCATCAAGGCCAATTATCCAGAGAATTGCAGTTGCTATCTCAAACATCAATAACTACATCAGAATCCGTGGTTATACTGATAATTCCTTTATTCCAAATGGAATCTTCATAAATAGCTGGGATTTGTCTGCTAACCGTTCACTTTCTGTTTTAACCGAGCTGGAGCGTGCTGGAATTGTTCCTGAGCGTATGGCAATCGAGGCATACGGTGAGTACTCTCCGACCTATTCAAACAAGACTGCAGCAGGCAGAGCTATGAACAGAAAGGTTGTTATCGCAATTTCAAGGTATGCAATGGATAGAAAGACTCCTCTAAACGCAACAGAAATTGAACAGGATGTGCTAAACGGTAGCAATGAACCAAGCGTAAATGCCGGTCAGGGTGATGTTGAAGTTAAGCGTGGTGAAGGTAATACAATCGAACTTGATTTCGGTTTATAAAAATAAATTAAGGAGCCTTTTGTGCTAGTTTGGTCAATCGCAAGTCAGAAAGGCGGTGTTGGTAAAACAACAACTGTCGCATCATTAGCAGGTTGGTTACAGAAAGAGAACCTGAATGTTCTCATAATCGACACCGATCCTCATGCCTCTTTGACTAGCTATTTAGGTTTTGACTACAACAATATCGAGAAAAGTCTTTATGATCTGTATACTCAGGAAACCTTTACTAAGGAGAGTATTCAGTCCTGTATAACTCATACAAATTTCCCAAATCTCGATATCATCGCCTCAAGCATGACTCTTGCAACCATTGACAGAAAGCTGTCAGGTCGTTCAGGAGTAGGCCGAATTCTAACCAATGCACTAAAGCTTCTCGAAGATGATTATGATGTTGTCCTGATTGACTGTCCTCCTGTACTAGGAGCTCTGATGGTGAATGCACTTGTTGCCAGCACCTCAATTCTGGTTCCAACTCAGACCGAGTTCCTGTCTCTTAAGGGACTTGAAGGTATGGTACGGACCTTTAACATCATGCGCAAGGCTGATAACGGCTGCATCATTAACTATACTGTTATTCCTACAATGTACGATAAACGTACCAAGGCAAGCAGAACTTCGTTAGAATATCTGATTGCACATTACAAAGATAACCTATGGCAAGGTCAGATT
>JAZRAY010000216.1:0-2418 GCA_045634805.1 Succinivibrio sp.
CCTGTCACATCTCAGCCAGATCACGCAACAGTGATGATTGAATATAAGGGACTTGCTCCAGATGAAGAGTCTCTTCTGAACTATCTGGTATCTCTTAGAAATCATCAGGGCTTCCATGAGCAGTGTGTTGAACTTATCTACTCTGATATCATGCACGCATTAGAGCCTTCAGAGCTTACAGTTTCAGCCTTCTTCACCAGAAGAGGCGGTATTGATATCAATCCTGTCAGAACTAATCTTAAAGATCAGAAATTCAATTCTGTAAGATTTATTAGACAATAACCACTTATTATTACAGTATTTTTTACAAAAAGCTGTACTCGTCAAATACTGGCCCGCACCTGCGGGCTATAATCAAATGGTAATAATTACAAATAAGGAGCCCATATGAGTATTGTTGATGTATGGCCATCAGGTTCCATGGCTTTGTTAACCCAAAGCGAAGCCGATGCTCTGTCTCTATCGAGCAAGGGAGAGCTTTATGAGCTCTACCGTAACTGCTCTTTAGCTGTTTTAAACAGCGGAAATATTACAGACAATTCAAAGGAATTGCTGGATAATTTCAGTGATTTTGAAATCAGCATTATCCGAAACGAGCGAGGTTTAAAACTAGAGCTTATCAATCCACCAAAAAGTGCGGTTGTAGAAGGTGTTGTAATCAAAAAACTTCGTAACCACCTTTATTCAGTTCTAAGAGATATCGTACAGCTACAGTCCTTAGGTAAGGATGGAGAGAATTTCCTTCGTAAACAGTACGAGTCTGAAAGTGCATATATTACCAACCTGATCTTTATTATTCTGCGTAATGCAGGCGTACTTAAAGCAGGCGTAAAACCAAATATCGCTGTATGCTGGGGCGGACACTCTATTTCCAAGTCAGAATACGAATACGCCTATAATGTCGGCTTAGAGCTTGGTTTAAGAAAAATCGATATCTGTACCGGCTGCGGTCCTGGCGTAATGGAAGCACCAATGAAAGGTTCCTTCCAGGGCTTCTCCGAGCAGTGTGATCAGGATAAATGCCGCATGATTGGTCTTACCGAACCATCAATCATTGCAGCAGAACCACCTAATGCAATGGTTACCGATCTGGTTATTCTGCCTGATATCGAAAAGCGTCTTGAGTCCTTCGTAAGATTAGGTCACACCCTGATTATCTTCCCAGGCGGACCTGGTACCGCAGAGGAGCTGCTGTATATTCTTGCCATTAAGATGAGCGGTGAGAACAAGCATAACTTCTTGCCTTTAATCCTGACAGGCAACAAGGAATCTGAAGAATATTTCAATGCCTTAACAGAATTTCTTGTACTCTGCTTTGGCCCTGATGTAACCAGATATTACGATCTGATTATTGATGATCCAGTAGCAGTAGCCACCAAGGTTAAGCAGAATAATGAGTCTGTACTTGATCACAGAACCATTACTCACGATTCCTACTGCTTCAACTGGACTTTAAAGATCCCTTATGAGCTGCAGATTTCGCATCCTGTGTCTCATGAGTTCATGGCTAAACTGAACCTCAAGCGAGATCAGGAACCATGGAGACTGGCCTGTAATTTAAGATCAGCCTTCTCTGGTATTGTGGCTGGTAACGTTAAGGAATACGGTATCAAGCTTGTCGCCCAGAAAGGTCCTTTCAAACTCCACGGTGACAAGGATATCATCAGATCAATGGATAAGCTTCTGCGCAGCTATATCAAGCAGGGACGTGTACTTCTGTCAAAGAAGGAATACAAACCTTGCTACGAACTGTGCAAAGACTAGTCAAAAAAAGAGAACTCAAAGAGTACTATGACCTTTGAGTTCTCTGTCTTATCTACCTTCAATTCTATCTGCTGATTACCTATAGATTTGAAATCAGCTCAACAAAATCTCCAGCGTTCTTCTTGCCGAATACAACCTTTGAATCATTCAGAATAATACAAGGCACACTCATGATGTTGTATTTATCCTTCAAATCTGGATAGTACTGAATATCAAACATCTGAGCTTTAACCCTTTCACTTAAAGTGGCAATTCTCTGTGAGCCCATTACCGCTTCAGGACACATGGTGCAGCTTAGGGAAACTACAACCTTGATATCAACATCCTTATCCATTGACTTAATTGAGGATAGAAGCTCTTCATCAATAGCCTGACCTGGTCCTGCGGTATTGTATAAAGCAACAATAAAGGAATTGAACTCATGTCCTCCCGGTACTCCATGGAATACTATTCTGTCAGATGAGCCATCATGATTCAGAATATGAATACCAGGATCAGAATCGGTATTTACACCTTCATAATGAATACGTTCTGACAGGGCTGAGAACTCTTCACTAAAGCCCTTAAGCTTTTCAGCAAGCTCAGACTTATCATCATGGACTCTTATAATCACATCATTCTCAAATTTAGCGATTACAGCGCCAACCTGAGCCT
>JAZRAY010000217.1:0-3280 GCA_045634805.1 Succinivibrio sp.
CTGCCATTGCCAAATCTGAAGGTGAAAAGCAGTCTGAAATCAATATCGCTGAAGGTAAGGCTCAGGCTACCATCGCCATTGCAAATGCAACTGCCAAGGCTTTAGAGACCATTGCCTCAGCAACTCAGGCTGAAGGCGGCAACACCGCTGTAAACCTGAAGGTTGCAGAGCAGTACATCGAGGCCTTCTCAAATCTTGCCAAGACCAACAATACTCTGATTGTTCCAAACAACCTCTCAGATGTATCAGGCATGGTAAGCTCTGTTATGAAGATTGTACAGTCAACCTCACAGGCTCCAGCTGTTACCAAATAATCTAATTAACACACCTAAGACAGGACACAAAAGTCCTGTCTTCTCATTCTGAGGATATGCATTATGGATTTTAAAGATCCAAATAATTCCACCTCCCAAAACCGCAGTGACTACATAACCATTCAGACAGGCTCAGAGAAAAAAGACTCCCCTTCTCTTTTAAAGGGTTTATGTCATCTGTTCATGATGATTGGCTCTATTATCACCTTTATCAGAAATACGGTTTTCAATATCATTTTCATCCTTTTAATCATCGCTATCTTTGCACTTGTGGGCATGGTCAATACTGTTGCCGACAAGGGCTCTGAGGTGATTGCCGAGATCTCAGGCAAAAGCACCTTTGAAACAGGAGATACCGAGCCGGTTTTACTCTTTGATTTACGGGGACCAGTATATGAGTATCCTCTTCCTGATGATGACTACTCAAAGCTGACCCGTAATCTTGATGAGAAGCTCAACAACCGCCGCATCAACGACATTCTCTCTATTGAAAAGGCTCTGAAGGCTGCAGAGAGCGAAGATTCAATAAAGGAGATCTATTTTGACCTTACCGACTGCATGACTACCTTCCCGGTTGCAGAGCGTATCTACAATGCTATTCTTGACTACAAGGAGCAAAAGCCTGACACCAAGGTTACAGTGTTCGCAGAAAGCTATGGCGCATCAGCCTACAGAATCGCTACCGCAGCTGACAGAATCGTAATTGATCCGCTAGGCGGCTTTGATTTTAAAGGCTTTGCAAGCTCAAATCTGTATTTAAAGGATCTTCTTGAAAGATTCAGAGTAGAACCACTGGTATTCAAGGCTGGTGAATTTAAGAGTGCAGTTGAAATCTTTACCGAAAACAGAATGTCAGAGGGTGTTAAAAAAGAGTATCAGCATATCTTTGATTCACTGTGGAAGCTTTATAAGGAATCCTTAAATACCAGAGAAAATGCATCAGGTGCCTTAAGCGCTGTCTTTGACAACCCTGAGCGTTTCCTATCAGAGCTTGACAGATTCAGAGGCTCTGAGGCTCAGCTTTTAAAGAGCATGGGACTTGTGGATGAGATTAACTCACAGCTTAATCTTGAGTACGCCTACTCAAAGGATTACGGCTATGAGGACAATATGCTCAATCCTAATATGACTGACTATCAGGATCTTGCCGACTCAGTTAAGACTCCATCAATTGTGTCCAAGGCAAAGAAAAAGAAGCATAAAAAGAGCGGCTCTGATAATCCTGTAACCATCGAGACTCATGATGGCAGCTCAGAGATTGCTGTTTTATACGGTATCGGTGAGATTAAGGATTTCTCTGAACGTCCAACAGAATTTACCCCTGATAATATTGCCTCCCAGATTGAAAAGATTCTTGAGGATAAGAATATTAAAGGCGTAATCTTCTACATCAATTCTCCTGGCGGCTCAGTTTCAGCCTCAGAGAAGATCAGAAATCTGATTGTAAAGCTTAAAGAGACACGAGAACTTCCTGTTTATGTTTCCATGAACTCACTGTGTGCCTCAGGAGCCTACTGGATAAGTACCGCCTGTGACAGACTCTATGCCACACCTACTACTATCACAGGCTCTATCGGCGTATTCTCATTAGGTCTTGGTATTCATGATCTCTTAAATGAGTATGGTGTAAGACAGGATGGTGTTGAGACCTCAGAGCTTGCAAGAACACCAATTGCAGTCAGAATGCCTGAGTCTCAGCGCAGAATGAATACCTTAGAGGTTGAAGGCATCTACGAGAATTTTATCTCTTTAGTAAGAAATGCCCGCCCTGCTCTTAAGAATACTGACTACAGAGTATTTGCCGAGGGTAAGGTATTCCTGTGTGATGATGCACTTTCATTAAAGCTTATCGATGAGAGCAAAGATCTGTTCGGTGTCTTTGAGGATATGAAGTCTGCAGTAAAGCAGGATGATAAGGATGAGATTTCACTAGTACATCTGTCATCTGAAAGCGGCAACAAGGCAAATCTCTTCAGATCCCTGTTCATAAAGACAGCATCGGGCATTATGGCACCGGAGTATGTAAAGACCATACTTGATATCCTGGATAAGAGTGCCGCCGTCAGCGAGAGAAAGCCTAAGCTTATGGCTATAGGTGCTATTCGCGATGTAACTTTATAGTAAGAGAATCTATCTTTCTAAGCTTCGCTGAAGATTGAATCTTCAGATAAAAAAAACACGCTATGCCGAGGATTTCTCCACGGTGTAGCGTGCACAATCAACAACATTCCTAAGAACGATTAGAATGTCTGGTCTTAGACTCGATTGATACTGAGTCTACAATCTTTTTTACAACAGTATTTCTTAGCTTGAACACTCTGATACAAGGACAGGTGGTGGTAATGCTCTTTACCGCATGACTTGATTCAGGAAGACCATTGTCAGTTGCGGTATTGAAAATCTCCACCCACTCACGGCCTGGTGATACAGGAGGCAGCTTAAAGCTCTGGGATTTTGCTCTCTGATTGAAGATTACACACCAGGACTCTCCCTCCTCATCATTAACTGCACCGGCAACAAGAACCACAGTTTGGGTATCCGGATTATTCCAGTCCGGTGAATGCATCTGTGCACCGTCAGGACGGTACCAGGTTGCATTGTAGCTTGTACGTTTGGAGCTTACACGATAGCCGTCATCCACCAGAAGAAGCTCTCGAAGCATCAGGGATTCATGACGAATCTGGTTAAGCAGAGAGATAAAGGTAATGAAATTCCTGTTCTCCTCAGAGTAATCCCATTTAGTCCAGGAGATTTCATTGTCCTGACAGTAGGCATTATTGTTACCCAGCTGTGTACGGGAGAACTCATCACCGCCCAGAAGATGAGGGACACCCTGCCCCAGGATGGTTGAAGCTATGAGATTTCTCTTCATCTGCCAGCGCTTTGCATTAACCTTCCTGTCTGTAGTAGGACCTTCCTTGCCGCAGTTTGTGGAGTAATTGTCATTGCAGCCGTCACGGTTGTCC
>JAZRAY010000218.1:0-2142 GCA_045634805.1 Succinivibrio sp.
CCCATCTCTGATTCAACAAATTCACCATCCTTAAAAGGTTCAAAATCTACAAACCAGAATTTGTAAAGAGCTTGAGCCTGCTGCTCTAAATTATCATTTATTTGCTTGTTTACCGCAAGCTTACCATCTATTGATAAAAGGATATCCATGATCTTGTTTTGAATATCCATTGGCGGTATAGGTAATGTTACCTCGCGAAATGTTGACGTTGGACGTGCGAGCGCAGGTACGCCTACCTGTGAGGCATTCATTAATATCTTATGCTGACCAATTGCAGTGTGGAAATAGTATACTAAAAAATCAGGACGTACAATATCTCTTTTAAGCTTAAGTCTAAATTGACTCTGTGATATCACGTACCTCTCAAACTTTGAATCAGATGGGATATATATGATTTGGCCTAGTGTGCCACGATGTGTTATCACAACGTCTCCGCGATAAGCATTTGCCTTACCTAATGAATTCGCCTTTTCCTCAGAAACATAGTTAAATGATTCTTCATTTAGCTTATATCCTTGTAGGTTTGAACCGTTAAGAACAGGTATTCCTTCGCTGATGAAATTCTCAACCTTAATGTTGGATCCAAATGGCCCCATTGATATTTCATCAACAATATCTGCAATCTTATATATGTTCCACTCTTTCATAAATGAGAATTTAGCAGTCTATTTCGTTAATTTTAAGTTCACCTGACATTAATTTAGGGAGGAGAGTGTCTCTTATCGATGCAAGTTTTACGTTCTCTTGACGTAAATCATGCATCTGCTTTAAAATAACATCAATATGTTGTGAGAATTCGTTCGCGGCCTCTTTGTTATAAGCACAAAGGAAATCATCTGTATCTTCTGCATGAAAGCGTTGGTGGCTACCAGTTGCTCCATTTACACAACCCATCACAGAAGCATAGAATGCTTCAGAATTGATGATCGAGAAGATGTACCCTGATTCATTCTCATTTGTTGCTCTGTATGGAATGAATTCGGTTGAACAAATCGAGTTTGGTTGGACTTCGCATGTGAACCAGATCCTCTTAATTCTAGGGTTGAGTTTAGAGAATAAGGTTGTATTATTTTGCAGAATAATCTTATTGCTCATTATATCTTTTCCAGTTTGATTTTCTGGAATTAGTCCATTGTCGCATGCTGGAAGGCTATAATGCTTAAAAATAGTGTCAGGGAATCGTTGTGGGTTTATAGTCTTCTTAGGGATCTCCGTAAGATCACTGAACTTTACAACAGTCCATCCTAATGGAATCTCTCCCATCTCTGATTCAACAAATTCACCATCCTTAAAAGGTTCAAAATCTACAAACCAGAATTTGTAAAGAGCTTGAGCCTGCTGCTCTAAATTATCATTTCTGCGTCTGTTTTGACGAGAAAAACGAGAACGATTGCGTCCATATGTTTGATAATTCAGCATCAGCCTATAAACTTTCTGTGTGATAGCTTTACATTTGTCTGGTTCACCATCGCATAATGCATCGTGGTGTCAATCTTTACATGCCCAAGGAGTTTCTGAACCTGTTCCACAGGCATTCCCTTGTCGATGGCCATTGTCGCAAGTGTTCTTCGAAACTTATGTGGATGCACTCTAGGCAGTTTCACTCTTCGTCCCAACTCTCTCAGTCTTGTCTCAACTCCTGATATCTGAAGTCTTGTATGTGGCTTGGCCAACGAGACGAACAATGCTTGATTCTTATCCTTTCGTGTCTTCAGATACTCTTGCAGATGAATCTTTGCCCTTGCATTGAAGTACACAATCCTTTCCTTGTTTCCCTTGCCAAAGACGATGCACTCGCGTTCTGCAAAGTTTATATCATTCCTATTGAGCTTTACCAGTTCTCCAACTCTTATCCCTGTCGATGACAACAGGTCGATGATGGCCAGGTCTCGTATGTTCTTGCACTTGTCGCGGAGCAGTTCAAGATTCTCATCTGTCAGTACTTCCTTTACCTGTGTTCCGGTCTTGACCTTATGGATCCTTCTGACCGGACTCTTCAAGATGAAGTCTTCCTCTTCGAGCCATGCAAAGAATGATGAGAAGATCCTGCGGATATTGTCAATCGTCACTTTGCTGGACTTGTGCTTCCTCTGGAATACTGCCAGGTAAGCCCTGATGTCCTCGGTTGTGTACTCGGAAACA
>JAZRAY010000219.1:0-6814 GCA_045634805.1 Succinivibrio sp.
ACATGGCTACGATCCGACTTAGGATCAATCAGTCAGACAACTCGCAGACAGACAGTAGAGCTTCTGAACAGATACGATTGTCAGCTGATAAGAACAAATCCTGAACTTACAGTTTCTTCTCCAAAAGAGTCTGCAAAAGACTGCAGCAAGAAAATAAAGGAAGCTCTAGCAAAGAGCGACATTGTTGTAGTCAGTGCAGCCTTTGAGGAATCGGATGTTCAGAGAACTGCAAAAGAAGGAGAAAGATTAGGTATTTCCTTCTTTGAGATTGGAGAAATTATGGCCAGCTGCATGTCAGACATCATGCGCGAATGTGCAGAACTGTTTGATGGCTATGTACTTACAGGCGGAGATACTGCAATTCATGCATGTAAAGCCTGTGATGCAGGAATGCTGGAAATAATAGAGGAAGTTCAGAGTGGAATTCCTTTAACAAAGATTTTAACGGGTAACCTTAAGGATCGTTATCTGGTTACCAAAGCCGGTGCATTCGGAGATGAAAATGCTTTTACCGATGCAGTAAACAAATTTATAAACTTGGAGAAATAAATAAAATGAAAAAACCTGTTTTAGGTCTAACCATGGGAGATCCAGCCGGAATTGGATCTGAAATCATTGTAAAAGCATTATTAGATAAGAAAATGTATGACATTTCCAGACCGGTAGTGTTTGGTGATGCAAAGCAGCTTGAGCGTCTGGCAAAGATTATCAATGCAAATGTTGAAGTACATGTTATCAAAGATCCTGATGAAGCAGCTCCATCACCAAGCAGAATTGAGGTGATTGACCTTCACAACGTTTCAGCTGACGTTCCATTTGGTAAGGTTCAGGCTGAATGCGGAAAGGCAGCTTATGAATACATCAAGGCTGCAGTAGACTGCGCAAAGGAACACAAGATCCAGGCTATCGTTACAGCACCTCTTAACAAGGAAGCTTTACATGCAGGCGGATGCCCTCACCCTGGTCATACCGAAATCCTTGCAAACCTGACCAATACAAAAGACTACTCAATGCTGCTAGTTGGCAAGAACCTAAGAGTAATCCACGTTTCAACCCACATTCAGTTACGTAAAGCCTGCGACGCTGTTCAGAAGGACAGAGTTTATCGTGTAATCAAGCTTGCTGATGAAACCATGAAGCTGATGGGCTTTGAGAATCCTCGCATTGCTGTTGCAGGCTTAAATCCACACTGTGGTGAGAACGGTCTGTTCGGATGGGAAGATGAGAATGAAATCGTTCCTGCTGTAAAAGATGCAATCAAGGAAGGTATCAACGTTCAGGGTCCTATTGCACCCGATACCGTATTCCACCGTGCTGCAAACAGAAATGAGTTTGATATCGTTGTTGTAATGTACCACGATCAGGGTCATATCCCTCTGAAGGTATTAGGCTTCAGCTCAGGTGTTAACATCACTGTTGGTCTGCCAATCATCAGAACCTCAGTAGATCACGGTACAGCCTTTGAGATTGCAGGTAAAGGTATTGCAGATCCAGAGTCAATGATTGTGGCTATGGAGATCGGCGCTCAGATGGCAAAAGTACGTTTTAAAGAAGATTTAGTTTAATTTGGAGATATAGAGAATGTTCAAGCCATACGGAATTATTACCCCAGTATTAACTGCTTTAGATGACAATGAGAACTTCAACGAGACAGAATACAAGAACTTCATTGATCATCTAATCAAGTCAGGTGTTCATGGTATTTTCTCTTTAGGAACCAACGGCGAGTTCTACGCATTCAACTCTGAAGAAAAACTACGTATCATTAAGGCCGGTATTGAAGCAGTTGACGGACGTGTTCCTTTCTATGCAGGTACAGGCTGTATCTCAACTAAGGAAACAGTTGAGCTTACCCGTGAGGTTTCATCATTAAAGGGTATCGACTGTCTGTCAGTTATTTCACCTTACTTCACCGCAATTAAGCAGGATGATCTGATTAGACATTACAATGCTGTGGCTCAATCTAGGGAGGTGACTATCCTTCTATACAACATTCCAGCTCGTACCGGTAATAACATTGATTACAAGACTGTAAAGACTCTTGCTTCTCATAAGAATATCATCGGTATCAAGGACAGCTCAGGTAACTTTGACAATACCTTAAAGTACATCGAGAACACTGATCCTCGCCTATGTGTACTAGCAGGTTCTGACTCTCTGATTCTATGGACTCTGAAGGCAGGCGGCAGCGGTGCTATTTCTGGCTGTTCAAACGTATTCCCAGAGTTAATGGCTTCAATCTACAACTACTATGTAAAGGGTGACTTCGAAAAGGCTAACGAGGCTCAGAAGAAGATCCGTCCTTTCCGTAACGTAATGCAGATGGGAAATCCAAACAGCGTTGTTAAGAGAGCAGCTCAGTTAAAGGGCTTCAAGGTAGGTCCTGCAAGAGCACCTTCTAATATCGAGAGCAAGGAAATCGATAACGCTCTATTAGAAGTATTCAAGCAGTACGAATAACTAAAAACAGGCATAGCCTACGGGTTATGCCTTAAAAATTTACATAATCCGAATCCTTATGGGAGTAAAAAAATGTCAGTATTTAGTCAGGGATCGATTCGTAAAATTGTTGGTGGTGAAAACTCTATTGCTGAACTGCCAAATCTAGCAAAAGACTTAAACGCAAAGAATGTAGTAGTTGTAACCGATGCAGGCGTATTTGCCACCGGTCTTGTTAACAAGCCAATCCAGTTATTAAAGGATGCAGGTTTAAATGTAAGCGTAATCAATGATGTTCCACCAGAGCCTTCTGTTGCTCAGGTTAATCACATCTACGAGCAGGCAAAGAACTTCTCATGTGATCTGCTTGTTGCTGTAGGTGGCGGTTCATCAATGGATACCACTAAGCTGGTATCTCTGATGCTAAAGAACAAGTGCACTCTTGAAGAGATGGTTCGTGGAACCAAGCCTGTTGAAAGAGGTGTACCTACTCTGATGGTTCCTACCACTGCAGGTACCGGTTCTGAGGCAACTCCTAACGCTATCGTGCTGGTTCCAGAAGAGAATCTTAAGGTTGGTATCGTAACTGATCTTATGATTGCTGACTGTGTAATTCTTGATCCTGCTATGACCGCAGGTCTTCCTCCACACATCACAGCAAATACCGGTATCGACGCACTTTGCCACTTAATGGAGTGCTATATTTCAAAGAAGGCAAATCCACTTTCAGATACCTTTGCTCTTCAGGGTATTAAGCTTGTTGCACAGAGTATTCGTGAGTGCTACAAGAACGGTTCAAATCTTAAGGCACGTGAAAAGATGCTGCTTGCTGCATGTTACGGCGGTATCTGTATTGCTTCTTCATCAACAACAGCTATTCATGCCCTATCCTATCCATTAGGCGGCAGATACCATCTTCCACATGGTCTGGCCAACGCTATTCTAATGCCTCTTGTAATGGATGCAAACAAGGATTCATGCCTGGATAAATACTACGACATGGCTGTTGCAATGGAACTTGATGTAAACGGAAAAACAAAAGAACAGGTTGCAGATATGTTCGTAAAAGAACTGTATGCATTCAACAGAGATCTGAACATCAAGTGCAATCTTCAGGAAAAGGGAATTTCAGAGGATGTAATTCCAGAGCTTGTTGAGGGTGCATCAAAGGTAACCAGACTGCTTGGCAATAATCCAAAAGCCTTTACTCACGAGGAAATGGCTGAAATTTACCGTAAGCTTATTGCCGCCAACAAATAACCTTGTATTTGCTACATAGCAGCAACAAAAAAAGGATCGGAGCCCTATTCACCTGCTGCGATCCTTTCTTTTATTAATCTTTTTAAATCAGAATGTTATTTGTAATTTCTGACAATAACCTCATCAACAAAACCACGTTTCTTTCCATCGGAATTGACGTATCGTTTAGCTCCGACAATCTTTATACTGTAATCCTTGTATAGATCCTTAATAAAAGGAGTAGCTGAATTGGACAGCATGAATTTAATGTTCATTGAATCCAGCTTGTCACAGAATGCTTTCAGCTCACACTGATCTTCACGGAAGAAGTTGTTTCTCGAATAACTTGTGAAAGAGTTTGTTGATATCGGATCATATGGAGGATCGAGATAAACAAAGGAATCAGAATCAAGGTAACTGAGAACCTCTGAATAATGTCCGTTTAAAAAAACAATCCTGTTTGAGTTAAAGTAATTGCTTAAATCTCGGATTGCCTCGACATTCGGACGGAAATCTCGCTTGTATTTTCCGTATGGGACATTAAAAAGACCTTTACGGTTAACTCTGTAAAGACCGTTATAGCCCATTCGGTTTAAATAATAGGTTCTGGCAGCTTTTTTAACTGCAGATAGTTTTTTGAAGGACTCCACTCTATCAAGAGCTCTTATTGAATAATAGAATTCTTCATCATTAACATAGGTTAACAATTCAGATATCAGCTCTTCAGGATGGTCTCTTACAACTTTATAGAAATCAATAAGTTCGGAATTGATGTCGTTTATGAAAGCGACATTAGGTTTTAAGTGAAAACAAACGGCTCCACCGCCAAAGAAAGGCTCGCAGTAGCTAGAAAAGGATTTTGGGATAAGAGGTACAATGGAATTGATTAACTGTCTTTTTCCACCGACCCACTTAAGAGCAGGTTGAATCATTACTTAAAACACATTAAAAAACGGAGAACAAGTCTCCGTTTTTATTTCGAACGAAAAACTATTACTTCTCTGGAACGATAGAAACAGTAATTTCGGTCTTAACATCAGCGTGAAGCTGAATTTCGATCTGGTAATCACCAACTGAACGTAGAACACCGTCTGGAAGACGAACTTCTGACTTGTGTAACTCTACACCAGCTTTTGATGCAGCTTCAGCAATATCGCGAGTACCAACTGAACCGAACAGCTTGCCCTCGTCGCCAGCCTGAGCAGCGATTTCGAACTTGCCAATCTGGTTTAACTTCTCAGCACGATCCTGAGCAGCCTTTAACTCAGCAGCAATCTTAGCCTCAAACTGAGCACGCTCAGCTTCGAACTTAGCTAGGTTCTCTTTAGTTGCTAAAACAGCCTTCTTTAAAGGTAACAGGTAGTTACGAGCATAACCATTCTTAACCTTAACCTTGTCACCTAGACCGCCTAGACGGCCAATTTTGTCTAATAGAATAACTTCCATTTTAGCTCCTAATTAGCGGCTTTGTAGGTCAGTGTATGGTAATAGAGCTAAGAAGCGAGCACGCTTGATAGCAGTAGCTAGCTGACGCTGATACTTAGCACTGGTACCTGTGATGCGGCTTGGAACGATCTTACCTGACTCGGTAACATAGTTCTTTAATAAAGCAACATCCTTGTAATCAATCTCGGTAACGCCTTCTGCAGTGAAACGGCAGAACTTACGACGGTGATAGTAATGAGCCATGATTAATCCCCTTATTCTGCATCTACTGAAGCTTCAGCATCTGCATCATCTTCAATCTTCTGTGAAGAAATTTCTTCATCACGTACGCGGCGGTCATCACGAGCCTTCATCATAGGAGACTGCTCAGTAATTGGCTCATTGGTACGAATGATTAAATTACGGATAATAGCATCATTGAAACGGAAGGTGTTCTCGATAGAATCGATAACTTCCTGATCAGCTTCAACGTTCATAAGAACATAAGTTGCCTTGTGTACTTTCTGGATTGGGTAAGCCAGCTGACGACGGCCCCAGTTCTCTAAACGGTGAACCTTACCACCTGATTTCTCGATCTCGCCCTTGTAGCGCTCGATCATACCTGGAACCTGATCGGTCTGATCTGGGTGAACCAGGAATACAATTTCGTAGTTACGCATTAAAATGCCCCTTACGGTAAAAATCTGATAAATCAGTCAATTATCAGACAAGGAGACCAATGTGAATAGATTATCCACATGACTGAGTGCGATTATTATACGCTTTTTGTGCGATTTATCAAGAAAAATCAGAAAGATTGAAGGGTTGCTATCGTATCTGATTGAATACGATAGCAAAAAAGATGTTTACTTTATTTTACAGAAAGCTGACGTACAACTTCGTACATTGCAATTCCGGCTGCAACAGAAACGTTTAATGACTCAACGCCCTTAGCCATAGGAATCTTAACAATAGCATCACACTTCTCACGGGTCAGATGGCGCATGCCGCTTTCCTCTGAGCCCATAACAAGAGCTGTAGCCTTCTGGAAGTCGTAATCGTAGATTGTGTCAGTAGCCTCACCAGCCATTCCGACAACCTCAACGTTAAACTCCTGCAGAAGTTCAATGGTTCTTGCAAGATTGGTAACAGCAACAAAAGGAACATGCTCTGCAGCACCGTCAGCAGTCTTTCTTGCAACAGGAGTTAATGAAGCAGACTTGTCCTTAGGAACAATAACAGCTGCTGCACCTGCAGCCCATGCTGAACGCATTGCAGCACCAAGGTTTCTTGGATCGGTAACACCATCCAGAATCAGATAAAGCTGTCTCTGACCTTCAAGATCCTTTAGCAGGGTCTCCAGGAAGCGCTCATCCTTTGGAGGAGTAGCGATAACCTCAAGAACAATACCCTGATGAACACCGTTATCGGTCTTCTCATCTAGGGAATGACGCATTGCAACCTGAGCCTTGATACCGATCTGAGATAACATCTGCTCAATCTGACGAATGCGCTTGTCATCTTCACGACCTTTTACTACCCATGCAGCAGTAATTTTGTCAGGATTTGACTGAATTGCTGTTGTAGCTGCGTTAATACCGTAGATGATTTCTCTGGTATTTGCCTTTTTCTTATTTACGTACATATAAACTTTTAACCTTTTCTACTCTTTTTATTCGATTTCTTTGAGAACTTAATCTTTTTCATATCA
>JAZRAY010000220.1:0-2880 GCA_045634805.1 Succinivibrio sp.
GGAAGAGAATGCTGTGTTAATCTAAAAGTTTCTCTGGCGATACGCTTAACACGATTTCTCCAGACGGCCCTTTTTAACACTTTTTTTGGTATGACTAAACCCAGTCTAGCACAATCTTCCTCATTTTTTCTTGCAAGAACAAGTATTCCTGGGACACTTGCGCGGACTGGATTTTTGAAAACCTTATCGTATTCCTCGGAGGTTAGAATTCTAACGGTCCGAGGAAATGTATTATTAGCCATTAACAGTAGTTAAACGCTTACGACCTTTTGCACGACGACGTGATAAAACTTTACGACCGTCAGCAGTACGCATACGAACACGGAAACCGTGGGTCTTTTTACGCTTAGCAACATTTGGCTGGAAAGTACGCTTCATTTGTAACTCCAACGACGGGACAACCGCCTTAACAACATAAGGTGAATATTAATTTTACATTAATCACCACTAACACAAAGTACGGTATTTTACATTGTAAATGTGCTTAAGGTCAACACGAATATGTGGTAAAATTATTCGCCATTATTAATTGAATGATATTTTTGATTAATTGAAAGTAATTATTATTATAAGAAGATAGGTTTTTTTATGGATTTGGTTCAAATCTGGCATGACGCTATTCAAAATTTAAAACAGTCTATTAATGATCCTCAGAAACAGGCTATTTACGGATTAATTGAATTCCAGTCATCTATTCAAATTATCGGTTCTGATTTATGTTTCATCTGCAACAACGATTTTATGATGAAACTGATGTCTGAATTCTCTCCATCCTTATATATGGAGATCTCAAGATTACTTGGTAACAATAATCTTGGTCTGAAGCTTCTATTAGCAAGTGAACTTCAGAATACACAGGCAAACAATCAGGTACAGCCAGCAAACTTCGGCTTCCAGAACGAACCAAATACTCAGGTAAACAACGGTTTTAATCCTAATCCAAATCCGATTAATCAGCAGCCTTCAAATGTTGTTCCTGTTCAGAACGCTCCAGCTCATAACATGGTCAGAGCAGATAACATTAATCCTGAGAAGACTTTCGAAAACTATGTTACTGATCCTGAGAATTCACTTGTTTATGCAATTGCTCAGAAGATTGCTCAGAATCCTGGTTCAGAATCATACAATCCTTTCTATGTATATGGTGGTTCAGGATTAGGTAAGACTCACCTGCTATGGGCTATTGCCAACAGAATCAGAGCAACCAAGCCAGAGATTTCAGTTGTATATATCCGTGCTGAGGAATTTATCAGAAAGTTTGTTGAATCAATGTCTAAGACAGGCTTTGTTGATCAGCAGGTTAAATTCCAGGATTCATTTACCCAGCATGATGTTTTCATCATGGACGATATCCAGTCATTAACTAAAGGTGAGAAATCAAGAGATACATTCTTTGAGATTATCGCTAACTATCTGGATAAACCAGGCAGCCAGCTGATCCTTGCATCTGACGTTGCTCCTGGCAATCTAAAGAATTTCCATCCTCGTCTTGTTTCAAGATTCGGTTCAGGTGTATGTAGAGAGATTTATCCACCTTCAGCTGAAACCCGTGCTGCAATTACCTTAAGAAAGTGTAAGGAGCTGGATATTCAGCTTGATCATGATGTTGTTGATTATATTGCAAATAACATCAGATCCAGTGTTCGAGAGATTGAAGGTGCTATCAAGACTCTGAAGCAGCATATTGAAATTACAGGCAAGCAGATTTCCTGTGATGATGCTGTTAAGCTGCTTTCTAATCTGGTTAATATCGACAGACAGGTAACCAGCATAGATGCAATTAAGGATCGTGTTGCAAAGGAATACGGTGTTACTGTTACCTCAATGGAATCTGCTGAGAGAAAGAAAGCTACATCTCTAGCACGTTCTATGGCTATGACACTTGCAAATGATCTTATTCCGAATTTATCATTAAATGACATTGGAAGAGCCTTCAACAAGGATCACTCCTCTGTTCATGAAGCAATCAAACGTACTCGTGAAAAAATAGGTGACGATAGAGAGGAACAGTCAGCAATTTATCAGAGACTGATTCTGTCACTGAAGAAAGAGTAATTGTGGAGTTTATCAGATGAAATTCAGAGTCCTACTATCTAACTTAAAGAAACAGCTTGATGAGGTTGCTGGTATTGCAGGAACAGCCCCTAATAAAGAGGATATCACTCAGAACATTCTTATTAATGTATCTGAGAATATGCTTAATCTGAAAGCCACAAATTACAATATTGAGCTTAAGACCATTATTCCTCTGGATGATGTTGAGTCTGATGGTGAAATTACTGTTAATGCCAACAA
The DNA here is from genome assembly GCA_045634805.1 of Succinivibrio sp. Taxonomy (GTDB): domain Bacteria; phylum Pseudomonadota; class Gammaproteobacteria; order Enterobacterales; family Succinivibrionaceae; genus Succinivibrio. The sequence continues at coordinate 2,296 of JAZRAY010000220.1, forward strand.
GTTACGTGATACTTTAAGTAATCTTGATATCAACAGTGTTGTTTCTATTACTCTTGATGAAGATAAGAACGTTCTGGTTATTTCAGATGGAAATACCTCATTTGAGATTCGTACCCGTTCTTCAATTGATTTCCCTTCATTCGAGCTTGAAGATATCGAGCAGGAAATCAGCATTAAACAGTGTCTGCTGAAATCTATCATTGATTCATCTGTATTCTGCGTTTCTAACGAAGATTTCCGTGACTATCTGAAAGGTATCCGTTTTGAGCTGAATGGTTCAAAACTTGAAATCTTTACCTCTGATGGTCATAGAATGGCAATTCTTGAAACTCAGCTTGCAAATCAGACATCTTCAGGCAGCTTCGGTGCAATCATTACCAAGAAGTGTGCTGCACAGCTTTCAAAGATTTTAAATGATTCAGGTGAATCTGAGGTTGTCCTGAAGTTCACCAAGAATGCTGTCAGAACTTCATGTAATAACTTCTCTCTTGCATCTAAGCTGATTAACTGCGGTTATCCTAATGTAAGAACTGTTATTCCTAAGTCTATTGATACAACCATCTCAATTCCACGTGTGACCTTCAA
>JAZRAY010000221.1:0-2746 GCA_045634805.1 Succinivibrio sp.
TGCTCCGACAACATGACTGAGCATATTCTTAGCAAACTGCTGTAAGCCTTGTAAGAACTTAGTTAAGGCATCCTGTATTCTGCCTGTAATTCTCCACCAAGTCTGAAAAGCCGCAACAAATACACCTGCAACAGCTACCACCTGACTCATTGCTGTGGCTACTGTTCCAAGCAATCCTGCAAACCTCTCAAGCCCTGCAAGCTGTCCTGCGCTAAACTGAGCTGTACCACTCTGTACCGCCCTTCCGAACATATCAGAAAGATGACCGAATGAACCTAAAATCTGGTTTCCACTTCCGTTAAGGAGTGAACCAAACTGTCCAAAGCCGCCACCGATATTGTTCCTCATGTTCTGGTTAGCTTCTGCTGTTGCTCTTGCTACCCTATCAGCTTCATCAGCTATCCTACGCATTCCTGCAAGGACACCTTCTTCTGTTTCGGGCATATCCCTAAGAGTCTGATTTATATGGGCTATTCTAGTCTCAAGCATATCAACGCCACGGATATAAAGTTCAATATCCCTCTGACCTTGATCTGACTGGTCATCCCTTGCTAAAAGCCCGTCAAGAACATCACTAAACTGTCTGAGCTGTGCTTCTGCCTGTGTAAGCTGACGGATAGCCTCTGCATCTGATTGAGGAAGCAACTGAGCGTTCTGTACTACATCACGTAATCTTTCAATCTCACGGGTGTACTCACGGACATGTCTCTGCTCTGTTGCATAGGTATACATTGCACTTCTATATCCTGCATTTCCATGAAGTGCCTGTATATCACTCTCAACAGCCCTCAGTCTACGAAGATTGGTCATTGCTCTCGTCATTGCGGTCTGAGACCTTGAAAGCTCATTTTCCATCCTTCTTAAGTTTGCCCGTAACTGGTCAATCGGAAGGTCTGTTCTTATTAAATCACCCAGATTAAAGGTTCTAAATTCATGCCTGATAGCACGTTCAGTATTTCTCCAAGCATCCGTTATTGCAGTTGTGTTAGCACCTTCAATAGCCTGTCTTAATTGCGGTATGCCCTGTCTATAAGCATCAGCGTATGCCTGTGCCATTTCACTTTTGCTTACGGCATTCCGATAATCAATCCTGTTTTTAAGACTATCTACTTGGAATTGTGATTCAAGCTTTCTGACCTGATCACCCCAATCCCGTGCTTTCTTTTCATAAGATTGCAATTGCTTTTCGGCTGTTTTTAAGCTTGCTTGCATCTGGTCAACAGGACGTGAGATATCAAACATATCCCCTAAATTAAGGTTATGTTTGTCATGGTCAAGCATATCCCTAAATTCTTTAAAAGAAGTTCTTGTACGCCTCCACTCAATCTTGTCAAGGGCATTAAAGGCACGTACTATCCTTTCAATAGGGATAACTACATTATTGATTACATGAGTTAGGTTTATGTTGTTATAGGACTGTAATTCACGTCCTAAATCACCTATTCTCTGTACTGCACCATTAACATCACCTGTCATCCTTGTAACTCTTTCAAGGACAGTGACAAGCGTATTCAGACCCCGACTTGCTTTATCTAAGCCTTCAAGATTTTTTCCAACACCATTAAAGGCCGTGTTAAGTGTGCGCCCCATCATTCCAAGCTGTGAGATAGACCGTGTTGCATTGTCTGTTACCTTTGAAAGTCTCTCAAAGGCTGTTATCATACCGCTAATACCCTTAACGGTACTATCCAACCCTTTTACGTTATCAAAGGCATGAACAGCAGTACCTAACTCCCGTAGCTGTCTGATATTGCCCGATGCCTGACCCGTGAAACTTTGTAGTCTCTGCAACGCATCAATGGCACTGTTTATCCCTTTTAAGTCACCCAGTTCAGAGTCAATGGATATCAACAGTTTATCTAATTCCTGATCTGCCATATTCGCTCTCCTCTCTTTTGACACTCCCCATGCCTAAAGGCAGGGGATTCTTACTTCATCGTCCACCGCTTATTTAAGTCTTACATAAACTCCACAAGCTAGATTATACTGTTCCTGTATGCCCTACAGTGCAGTTTCGCTTATATCCCCATAGCTAAAGCTAGGGGTTTTACGCTCGGTTTGATAAAAAATTAAGGGATAGTGCCTATAAGCACCTAGCCTATAGTCCTATCCCTATCTATCATCCTAACGCCTCTGCCGCCTTTCGCCTGATAGCAAAATCTTCCATGTATCTCTTGAACTCTTCTGCCTCTTCCTGTGGTGTCTTTTTCTTCTGTGTACCAAACATCTCATGAGGCTTTTTCGGGTACTTATTATTCTTACCCATAACTGATGCAATAGCGTTCTGGTTATACAATCCAAACAGCCATGCTTCCAAGTTCATCTGATTCTGTCTTGCTTCAAGTTTCATTTCATATGCTTTTTCAATGGGTTTCATTCTCTTAGGATTTAAGTGCCAGAACGTATCATATGGCACTCCCATTAAAAGAGCAGACGGCAACCATCCATCATTTACCGCATCTGTGAAGTTATCATAATGCTTTACTTCTTTGCCACTCTGCGCCCCTTCGTTGCCACGCTCGGCTTCTTGTGGTCTTGGGGCTTCCCAAAACCCGAATCATTCATTGCATCAGTAAATACATTGAATACCTCATCAATGCCGCCGCCGTTTGAAAGATGACCACCGATAAGCCTTCCTGCTTCCTCATCAGGTACACCAATCATTACTGAAAGAAGCGCACGAAGAGTTGTAAATAACTTTGAACGGTCAAGGCTTCCTTCTGTCAATGTCATTACATCTATTCCC
>JAZRAY010000222.1:0-7542 GCA_045634805.1 Succinivibrio sp.
GCATAACCACATTGTATTCACGAGTAATTTGATTCATATTATTTTCTTATTTAAAAGATTCGATATAAAAGTAAAACTGATCAAAAACTACAACTATAATTAGATAAAACTTAGTGCTTTCAATTAAATAGAGCAAAAACCAGTTAAGATATTTCGATTCCAAAGTATTTTTCAGTTAATTTCTTACATAATTTTGTAAAATAAATGAGATATAAATTAAAAAATTTTTCAGAAAATCAGAATAAAAAAGCAATAAATCAAACATAAAAAAATTTAAAAAAGATAGGAAACAGGATAATTATGAGCCAAAATGGTGGGATTTCAGACTTAATAATATGAAGCTCTCTAGATTACAAATCCAGAGGAGCCCAGTCTATTACCGATGATTGTTACCTATTCTTGAATTTGACAGTCATCACATTATATTTTACTCATCTCTTATGCGAGCCGAATTCAACAAACAGCTTGAATATGCAGTTAACTCAATTAACAAAATTAACGATCAGATTGCTCAAAGGACATTTCTCTCACCTTTTGGATCTCATTTAAATACAGTCAATATGCTCTAATTAGCTTAACAAATTGATTTATGTAGCAAATTTAAAAAAAACATCGTTAACAATGTTACATAAAGCATATATAAGTCATGCCTCAACTAAAGTTTACAATTCAACTTGTGTATAATGTTTACAAATTAAATTATAAAAATAAGCTTCATTTATGAAGCATCAGTAGTGTGTGATTTATATTTTTCATTCGTGAAAGGTAGACGGTTTTATTGTGTAAATAAAACCTTTATTCCATGTTTATGGAATTTTTTGAAGGGATATTCCTTCATTTATGTTTAAGAAAATCACACGCATAAACAACATTCAACATTTTATGTAGTGATAGCGATGAACGAGAACACTGACGAATCAAAGTTCAAAAAGGCTTATAGAGATAAAGTAAATTTCAAAACTTTTAACGAAACTGATTCAGACAAATACATGAATTCAAGATTCTCTCTTCTAAGAGAACTTGCAACAGAAGCAACTCCTAAGGTAAGCGATATCAAAACCGCAGCCTCAGTCAGAGAACTGCTCTCAGTAAAGCCAAAGGACACAGAAAAACCAAGCAAGGTTAACCTGTCCTCAGTCGCGTTACAGACCAACAGAACCTCATCCTTAAAATCATTTCTGGTGCAGAATACTGAACCTGCTTATCAGAATAATAAGTTTTCCCCTCTTACAGATGAGCCTGCACCTGTAAAGAAAACTGCACCTAAAAAGGAAGCAGTAATCACAGAGGAAGAGGTAAAGGTTTCACCTAAAAAAGAAGAAACACCTTCTGTTACAGACTCTATTCCAGAGGTAAGCAGTCAGTCCAAGCCTTTTGCTGGTCTGTTCAGATCATCAGTTTCCTCTGAATTTAAAGGACGTAAGAACGATTCTCTTCAGGAACTATATAAAAGACTTTTAAACAGCTAAAAAAAAGAAAACGGATAGTAAAGAAAATGCCAGTAATTAGTGTTTGTTCACCAAAAGGCGGAGTTGGAAAAACCACCGTTGTTGCAAATCTAGCATACGCATTCTCTAGAGCAGGTACCAAGGTAATTGTTGTTGATTTTGACCCTCAGAATGCTTTAAGACTATATTTTGGTTTACCTCTGAACGATGACAGAGGATATGTAACCACTCCTCATAACGACTGGGCAAGTGCCTGCATTAACATTGATAAGAATCTGTACATGCTGCCTTTTGGTAAATCCACCAAGGAACAGCGTGCAGCTCTTGATGAGGCAATGGCTGAACCTGATTTCTTCAAGAACGTTCAGGGCGGATTATTCAACAATCCAAACATTCTGGTCATTGCAGACTTTGCACCTGGCTATACCCAGGCACTTGAATCAATTGCATCAGTATCTGATATGCAGGTAGTGCCACTTCTTGCCGATGCTGCTTCCATTTCCCTGTTCTCACAGCTTATGTCAGGCGGTCTGATGGACGGTCTTGTCGGAGGCGGACTTGGTTTTTACATCATCCTAAATCAGATCGATAACCGTATTAAGTTAAACCGAGAGGTTCAGGATTTCTGTAATCTGAACTTTAAAGATCAGCTTTTGGGAATGATTCATAGAGATACTTCTGTAATTGAAGCTGCCGGTCAGCAGATGGCGGTATTTGATTACAACAAGAATTCAGCAGCAGCCTTTGATATTGAGATTATCGCCAAAAAGGTAGCTCAGAAGCTGGGCTTTGTAGTAAACAAAGGCACTATGACTATCAATCCATTAAGAAAAGAATAAGTATTCGAGTTGATATGAGAAACCATTTTCTAGTTACTCTGTTTTTATGTTTTGTGGCTCTGCCAATTCTTATTCTGATGGTAGTTGCCCCAATGAGCACACATAACCAGTTTATCTATGGTATAACCATGATAGCGACTTGTTTCTTTGCACATTTCATGTCAAAAAAACACTTCGTTTCTCTAGGTATTCTGCTGGTTGCAGTGATTTCCTCAACCAGATATATGTTCTTTAGAATCACTCAGACCCTGGATTTCCCGTCATGGATTGACATGTTCTTTGGATACCTGCTTTTGTTTGCAGAGCTTTACGTTTATGTGGTTCTGATCTTAAGCTTCTTCCAGCTGTCATGGGCATTAAAGAGAAAAATCGTACCTCTCCCAAAGGATACTTCTCAGTGGCCAACCGTAGATGTATATATTCCAACCTACAATGAATCACTGGATGTTGTAAGAGATACTGTTCTTGCAGCACAGTGTATTGAGTATCCAAAGGATAAGATGAAAATCTATCTTTTAGATGACGGCAAGAGAAAGGAGTTTGCAGCCTTTGCTACAGAGGCAAATGTAGGTTACATCACCAGAACCAAGAATGACCACGCCAAGGCAGGTAATCTTAATCATGCCATGAAGATCACCGACGGTGAGCTTATTGCCATTTTCGACTGTGACCATATTGCAACCAAGATCTTCCTGCAGTCAACAGTAGGTGGCTTCCTAAAGGATCCAAAGCTTGCTCTGATTCAGACTCCTCACCATTTCTACTCTCCTGATCCAATTCAGAGAAACCTGTATTTAGGACGAGATATTCCAGCTGAGAATGATCTGTTCTACGGACCAATTCAGAGAGGAAATGATAACTGGAACGCAACCTTCTTCTGCGGCTCATGTGCTGTAATCAGAAGAAAGGCATTAGATGAAATCGGCGGATTTGCGGTTGAAACTGTTACCGAAGATGCTCACACTGCATTAAGACTACAGAGAAAAGGCTGGAAAACCGCTTTCCTAGACCATATTCTTGCAGGCGGTCTTGCAACTGAGCGTCTGGTTTTACACCTGCAGCAGCGTAACCGCTGGGCTCGTGGAATGGTTCAGATCTTCAGACTGGATAATCCTCTTTTAGGTAGAGGTCTGACTCTGCCACAGAGACTCTGCTATTTATCAGCAACCATGTATTTCTTCTTTGCAATACCGGTGCTTATCTTCCTGTTTACGCCAGTACTCTATCTGCTGTTTGGTGTATCCATTGTTCACGGTTCTGTAGAACTGCTGCTCTCGTATGCAATTCCGCATCTGATTCTGTCTGTGTTTGCAGGCTCAAGACTTTACGGAAGATACAGATACAGCTTCTGGGGACCAATCTATGATCTGGTACTGTCCTTCCATCTGGTGCTGCCAACCACAGTTACCCTGTTCTCCCCTCACAGCGGTTCCTTCAATGTGACCGATAAGGGTGATACAGTTGATAAATCATACTTTGATGCTCTGTCAGTAAGACCTCATCTGATTGCAGCTGGAATTTTAGTGCTTTCAATTATTATCGGTGTAACCAAGCTGTTTGTTCCAAACTATTTTGAAGCTCAGCTTGAGCCAACTCTGCTGAATATCGGCTGGACCGTATTCAATCTTGTCCTTCTGACTGCAGCAATCTGTGTTGCAAGAGAAACGGCAAACAAGAGAAAGACTGTTCGTCTGTATCTTGAGACTCCGGTAAATATCTATCAGGAGAGCGGTCACGTGTCCCGTACCCTCATGAGAGACCTTTCAATGACTGGCTGCCGTGTAGATAACTTTGAAAACGGAGATATTGATATCAACGCAGATCCTATTTCACACATTGAGATTACCTCAGAAAAGAAAACCTTCTGCGTTCCTGTTGAAAGAATTATTCCTGGACATGGTCCAGACGGATTTATTCACATCAGATTCTTAGATATAGATATTGATTCAAGACGTGAGTTTGTAAGACTGCTGTTCTCCCGTGCTGATACCTGGGTAAGACCTGAGTACAAGCAGGATAATCCTATCAGAGCCTTCATTACTATCCTAGGCTGTATTAAGGATTCATTAAGAGGTACACGTCGTAAGGAAAACATCCATATTGCAGTGGTTGAAAACAATGAATAATTTTGCAAAAACACTTTTACTTACATCTGCATTAGTATTCGCTACCCATGGATATGCAGATGTTAATTCTGATGATCAGAAGAATAAGGAGCTTCCTCAGGCACTGCAGGAGATCCTTTTAAATTCTACTCCTCTGGAGCAGAACGAAAGCTATTTTACAGATCTCTCAACAGGAGATGGATTCAACATCAATACCCAGGAGAAAAAGGACGTAAGCTACAGAGCAGAGCTTCCTTTTGAAAAGCTTGGCTTCCCTCAGGGTATAACCATGACTTTAGGACAGAAACAGAGCGGTCTGAACTTTACACTTCCAACTGACAAGATTATTACCAAATCAAAGCTTGAGCTGTTTATTTCAGCAACTGAGAACTTCGCCGAAAAAAGTCCTCATCTTGCCGTTCTTTTAAACGGTCAGGAGCTCGGTTCAATCGTAATTTCAAATGTTGAGACCTCAAGCTATGAGCTTAATGTACCATCAGAGTATCTTGCTCAGGAAAACAGTCTGACCTTTGAAATTGAAGATGAGCTCTCTTCTGACTGTAAAATCGACTACACCGGTTTCAATGAAATCAGTATTGAAGGCAACAGCTTCCTAAGCGTTGAAGGCAATACCATGGAGATCGACTCTGATCTGACACTATTCCCTCTGCCATTCTTAGATAAATACGATATCAGCAAGGGATCTGTTGAGTATGTCTTCTCAAAGAATCCTTCAAAAGAAGAGATTAAGGCTGCTCACATGCTGTCATCCTTCCTAGGAAACAAGGCTGACTTCAGAGGAGTTCAGTTTAAGGTAACCTACGATAAACTGCCTCACAATCATGCTATTATCTTTGGCAAACCTGAGGAGAAAATTGCTGGTATGGCTCTGCCTGAGAAGAAAGGTGTTTATATCAAGAAAAATCCTTACTTCTATCCTTATAAGGTAGTTTATATAGTTGCTGAATCTGATGTTGAATTTACCAGCGCAATTCTGCAGCTTACCGATCCAATCTTCTCACCAAACGAGAAGCTTGTAGATGTTTCTTACTACCCTATATATGCAAGAACACTTCAGGACAGCATCGCCTATGATGCCCCTAAGTGGATTCCTACAACCAGAAAGGTATACCTAAGAGAGCTTCTGCAGCCTGGTCAGTCAATGACCACAAAAGGCTTCTGGCATAACTCTATTCATCTGCCTTTCAGAACCGCACCTGATCTGTACATGATGTACGACGGTCAGGGTGATCTGTATGTCTCATATGAATTCCCTGCTGAAAAGGAACTAAATGAGAGAGAATCCGGACTTAATGTTTCCCTGTCAGGTTTCTTCCAGGATAAGCTTCCTGTAAACAAGAAAGGTCTTTTAGAGAATATGTGGCGTCTTTTTGGCGGTAATGCAAGACAGACCAGCAGACATATTCAGGTTAACCCAGCCTATATCTATGGCGAGAATGATATTGAGCTTTATTTTGATTTAAGACTGAACGATAGTGCTCCATGTACAGTTCTGCAGAACACAAACATCAAGAGCGTTATTGATTCATCAAGCTATATTGATTTATCTCATTCTGTTCATTACTCAAAGCTGCCAAATCTGTCCTATTTCGTAGGAGCATCATTCCCATTCTCAAAATATGCTGACTATTCACAGACAGCAATTCTGCTTCCAGAGAATCCAACAGAAAACGAACTGAAAGCTTTGTTTGACATGGGAGCTCGCAGTGGTGATGCTACCGGAGCAATAATCTCAAAGCCTCAGATTCTTATGGGCTTAAACGAAATCCGTCAGCATGAGGAAGATCTTTCAGAGAAAGATATTCTGATTGTTTCAACTCTTATGAACAAGGATTTCCTGTCAGTTCTATTTAAGAATTCAGCCTTCACCTTCAACGGCTATGAGCTTAACGTATATGACTACGGAGTGCTGAATTTCAGAGGCGGAGTTATGCGCGGTCTTGAAAGACTGTTCTCCGGCGACTTCAGAAATCAGAATGCTGATGCTAACCGTTATGTAAGAACTTCTCTTTCATGGAGAGGCTTTTTAAGTATGCTCTCTCCTTTTGATGACGAGAGAATTGCTGTAGTTGTAACTGCAACTGATGACAAGGAAATCTCTAAGTTATCAGATGATCTTGATAATCCAATGGTTAACCGCGGAGTTGGCGGTGATCTGACCATAATTTCAGGACAGGACAGAGTTATCAAATACACTGTTGGTGATTTTATTTATTCAGGTGATGTTTCTACCATCTACAAGATTCTGCATTTCGCAGGTGAGCATATTCTGTGGCTTGCTATATTCTCTGTATTCATAATTATGATGCTATCTCTGATCATCTCAATTTTCCTGCAGAAACGAGCAAAGAGCCGTCTTGGCGAAGACATCATCAACACAAAAGATTGGGACTAAGGTATTAGAATATGAAAAAAGCAACTATTAATAAAAGCATTTTAGCCATTGTGCTATCTCAGATTCTGATCCCTGCTGCTTTTGCAGCTAATAGCGGAACAGCAACAGGTCCAACCTCATACCAGGAGAAAAACTCTTCAAATCTTAAGGATAATCTGTTGAATCAGGCTAAATTCTGGCATGACAAATTCCAGCACCAGAAGGCAACTCAGGCATTAAACAGAATTCTGCTTACTGATCCTAACAATGAGGAAGCTCTTTACTATATGTCTTTATGGGCTTCTGAAATCAATCAGGCTCAGACTGCAAGTACCTATAAGGCAAGATTAGAGAAAGTTAATCCTAACAGCCCTTATCTTGAGCAGCTGACTCGTATGCAGAGCATGTCAAACCTCTCTGCTGAGCAGTTAAATCACGCAAGATCATTAAGTTCAAGTGGCAATACCTCCGCAGCAATTGCAGAGTACCGTAAGATGTTCTCTGGCAATATACCTCCAAGCTCACTGGTATCAGAGTATTACCTGACCATGGCAGCCGACAAGATTTACTACGATAAGGCTGTAACCGATCTTGCAAGCTACATCAGAAACAATCCTAATGATGTCAACGCTCAGATTACCTACGGTAAGATTCTTACCTATCGTAAAGAAACCATCAGAAAAGGTATTGAGCTTTTAGATTTCTATGCTAACCGTTCAAAGGATGCTGACAAGGCTCTGCATCAGGCTCTTCTA
>JAZRAY010000223.1:0-1765 GCA_045634805.1 Succinivibrio sp.
ATATAAAGGAATTGATATCGGCCGCGAGAAAAAGATTGATTTTATTCTGGCAGTAGGCGGCGGAAGTGTTATTGATACAGCCAAGGCAATTGCACTTGGTATTCCTGATGATGGTGATTTTTTTGATTTCTTTACTAAAAAAAGAAAGCCAAAGGATGCCTTAAAGGTTGGCTGTGTTCTGACAATTCCAGCAGCAGGCTCTGAGAGCTCACTTTCAACAGTTATTGAAAAGGAGATTGATGGCAAGGTAGTAAAGAACGGCTGCGGCTCTCCATTAAACCGTCCTCTTTTTGCCATTTTAGATCCGGAGCTTACCTTCTCAGTAAGCAAGTATCAGACAGCCTGCGGTATCACCGATATGATTGCTCATATTCTTGAGCGTTATTTTACAAACTCAAAGGGTGTAACCGTAACAGATTACATGTGTGAGGGTCTTTTAAAGTCCATTATTGAGAATGCACCTATTGCCATCGACGATCCGACAAACTACGATGCCCGTTCAAATATCATGTGGGCAGGCTCACTTGCTCATAACAATATATGTGGTGTAGACCGAGTTCAGGACTGGGCAAGCCACCATATTGAGCATCAGCTTTCAGCTTTATACGACGTTGCTCATGGTGCTGGTCTTGCTGTGATTTTCCCTGCCTGGATGGATTATGTATACAAGCATGATGTCATGAGATTTGCTCAGTTTGCTGTCCGTGTCTTCGGTATCTCCATGGACTTTGATGATCCTTCATCAACAGCACGAGAGGGCATTCGCGCCTTCAGAACGTTCCTGCATTCAATCGGCATGCCTCTGTCATTTGAGGAAATCGGAGCTAAAGAGGAGGATATTCCTCATTTACTGAATATGCTTGGTGTGGATGATGTCAACAGAACTGAAGGTCAGTTTGTTCTTCTGTACAGAAAGGACTGTGAGGCAATCTACTACAGAGCAGCTCACTACAAGTATTCAGATTAAAACAATAATATAGATACCATAAAACCTAGGACATATCTATTAACGAAAATAACAACAAACATAGGTTTATTATGTCTGCTACAAGAAAACTTAATCCGCAGCGACTAAGACTTCTAAGACTTCTTGCGTCTCAGTATCCTAACCGCTGTGCAGTCTATTCAAAACTCATCAATCTAAAATCAGAGCTTAGCCTTCCTAAGGGCACAGAGCATTTCATATCTGATATTCACGGAGAGTACGATGCTTTCTGTCATATCATCAACAATGCCTCTGGAGTTATTAAGGACAAGGTAAAGCTTGTTTTAGTCAAAAGCTCACTTCAGGAGCAGGATGAGCTCTGTACTCTGATTTACTATCCAAAGACTGTTATCAGAAAGCTTAAAAAGGATAAGCGCTTTACAGAGGATTACATCAAAAAGACTATCGTAAATCTCATAGATATGTGTAATTTCTTCTCCTCAAAATACAGTCGAGAGAAGGTCAGATCGATCATCAAGACCAAGTTTGCCTATATTATTGATGAGATGATGCACTCAAAATCAGATGAGGATGATATAAGACGCCAGTATCACGAGAATATTCTTCAGACTATTGTTGAGACGGGAAGCTCTGAGCTGTTTATCCGTGATGTCTGCGAGCTTATCAAAACTCTTGCGGTAGCAAAGCTGCATGTTTTAGGTGATATCTTTGACAGAGGTCCAAGTCCAGATAAATGCATGGATGTACTTGCCTCCTATCACCATCTTGATCTGCAGTGGGGCAATCATGATGTACTGTGGATGGGAGCCGCCTGCGGCA
>JAZRAY010000224.1:0-2429 GCA_045634805.1 Succinivibrio sp.
TCTTCTAATAGACCGATATTTCCACCATTTGCAGCCTCAGGAGAAACATGTCCGATTGAAAGACCTGATGAACCACCGGAGAATCTTCCGTCGGTTACAAGAGCACATTTCTTTCCTAAACCAACTGACTTGATGTATGAGGTTGGGTATAGCATCTCCTGCATTCCTGGACCGCCACGTGGGCCCTCATAACGGATGATTACAACATCACCTTCCTTAACCTTGCCGCCCAGAATTCCTTCTACGCCGTCTTCCTGGCTTTCGAAGATTCTTGCAGGACCAACAAACTTCAGGATTGATGAATCAACACCTGCTGTTTTAACGATACAGCCGTTTTCTGCAAGATTACCGTATAGAACAGCAAGACCGCCATCCTTAGAGTAAGCGTGGTCAACGTCGTGAATACAGCCGTTAACTCTGTCGGTATCAAGCTTGTCAGTAGTGTTATTCTGTGAGAATGCCTTGATGTTGTACTTACCACCGGCACATGCCTTGTAGAACTGTTTAACTTCCTCTGAAGGTGATTTCTCAAGATCATACTTGTCGATCTGCTCACCGATAGACATACCCAGAACAGTTCTTGAGTCCTCGTGCAGAAGTCCCTTCTTCTTAAGCTGTGCCATGATATTCATGATACCGCCTGCATTGTGAAGGTCTTCCATGTGCCATAGAGGAGTTGAAGGAGACATCTTGCAGATATGTGGAACCTTTCTTGATAGTCTGTCGATGTCTGCCATGGTGAAATCAACACCGGCTTCCTGAGCTACAGCCAGAAGATGCAGAACGGTATTGGTTGAACCGCCCATTGCAATATCAAGGCTCATAGCATTTTCAAAAGTATTCTTGGTTGCAATTGAACGTGGAAGTACAGAATTGTCACCCTGCTCGTAATGAGCCTTGGCCATTTCCACAATTCGCTGAGCTGCCTTAACAAACAGCTGCTTTCTGTACTCGTGAGTTGCAACAAGTGAACCGTTGCCAGGCAGTGATAAGCCTAAAGCCTCGGTCAGTGAATTCATTGAGTTTGCGGTAAACATACCAGAGCATGAACCACAGGTAGGACATGCAGCAGATTCAACTGCACGAACCTCTTCATCAGTAACATTTGGTTCTGCTGAAACGATCATGGCGTCAATCAGATCAACCTTGTGATCACAGCCATCCATACGACCAGCTTCCATTGGACCGCCTGAAACGAAGATTACAGGAATATTCAGTCTCATTGAAGCCATCAGCATGCCAGGAGTAACTTTATCGCAGTTTGAAATACATACCAGAGCATCAGCCTTATGTGCATTTACCATGTATTCAACTGAGTCGGCAATAATATCGCGGCTTGGCAGAGAATAAAGCATGCCGGTGTGGCCCATTGCAATACCGTCATCAACAGCAATGGTATTGAATTCCTTGGCAATACCGCCAGCCTTTTCAATTTCCTGAACAACCAGCTGACCGATTTCGTGTAGATGAACATGTCCTGGTACAAACTGAGTAAATGAGTTTGCAACCGCAATAATTGGCTTTCCAAAATCACTATCCTTTACACCGGTTGCTTTCCACAAAGCACGGGCACCGGCCATTATTTTCCCTTCGTAGGTTACCTTAGAACGATAGTTGTTTGACATATGCGGTTTCCTTTTTATCTGCGCAATTTTACTGATGCATGTGTTTTCTTGTTATCAGACAAAACTGCTCCATTAAAGGAGCAGTCATTATTATTTTTATTAGGCTTTGCAAGGGGTTAGCCAGCCGTACTTATCCTCAGTCTCGCCTCTTACGATCGCGAAGAATGCGTTCTGAAGCTTCTCGGTAACAGGACCTCTGTAGCCCTGACCAACATCGATGCCGTCAACAGAAGCAATTGGGGTAATCTCTGCAGCGGTACCGGTGAAGAACATTTCGTCAGCCAGGTAAACAAACTCACGTGGAAGAGGCTGAGTACGAACCTCATAGCCTAAATCCTGAGCTACCTTGATAACTGCATCACGGGTAATACCAGGTAACAGACCTGCTGTGGTTGGAGCGGTGTAGATTACGTTGTCCTTAACAAAGAATACGTTCTCACCTGAACCTTCTGATACATAACCGTTTGAATCTAGAGCGATTGCCTCGGTGTAACCATTGTTGGTGCACTCGTTTGCAATCAGGATTGATGACAGATAGTTACCTGCAGCCTTAGCCTCTGTAGGAATTGTATCTGGAGCAAGACGACGCCATGAAGAAACACAAGCCTTAATACCTTTCTTAAGACCTTCCTCACCCAGGTATGCGCCCCAAGGAAGTGCACAAACCATAGCGTCAGCATTTACACCTTTCTTGAACTTAACACCAAGACCAACTTCACCCATGAAGATCAGAGGACGAATGTAACCAAACTCAAGACCGTTCTCGGTGATTACCTTCTTACAGGCATCCATAATCTCTTCTTT
>JAZRAY010000225.1:0-3154 GCA_045634805.1 Succinivibrio sp.
GTTCTTGAGCTAAAGAAGATTGCAGAAAAGGTCAGGGCACATATAAAGCCGATCCAGATTCCCGCAGCTTCCAGCTTTTCAAAGAAAATTCCCCAGGCCAGAATATAACCTAAAGGCAGACCGATCACCCAGAAGGATAAAACTGTATTGATAAGAATAGTTTTAGAATCCTTCAGTCCCTGCAGAATTCCGCCTAAAACACACTGAATTGAATCCGGCAGCATATAAATGCAGTTTAGAAACATAAGGAAAGATGTAATCTTAAGTACCATTGGATCATGAGAGTATAAGGCTGCAATCTGATCTTTTAGAAGCAGAATTGCTGACAGATAAAAAATCAGAAAAAAAAGATTAAGCCCCATTACCACCTTGCATACCACAATGGCCTTATCCCAGTTTCTGATACCCATAGCCGAGGCTGTTCTGATGGTTGCTGTAAGTCCAAGACATAAAGGGATCATGTAAATAAGACTTGAGACATTAATGGTAATGGAATGGGATGCTACAATAGTCGGACCAAATGGACTTAAGATTACAGCTGCAAGAGAGAATCCGGCGACTTCAACTGTTCTTGAGATTCCAAGAGGCATTGCCAGCTTTAAAAACTGTCTGATGATTTCCTTATCAATGATTTTTACATTCTCTTCAACTCGATATTTGCCGATGGTTTTTGACTTTCTGATGTAAAGTACAAGACAGATACAGGTAAATATATTGATAAGTCCGCTGGTAAGACCGCAGCCTGCACCTCCCAGCGCTGGCATTCCAAATTTTCCGAAAATAAAGATATAGTTAAGCGGAATATCCAGAAGCAGCTGCATGAGTCCCAGATACAGAGCAGGCCTGGTGATGGAAAGACCTTCCGCGTAGGAAATAAAACCGTTGTAAATTGCGGTGGCTGGCAGGGCAATTGCCACAAAATAAAGATAGTTGGTAGCCACTTTGATCATCATAGGATCAGAGGGTACAAACCTGAAAATCAGATGTGACAGACTTAAAAGGACTGCAGTAATAAAACCGAATACAGTAATCACCAGCATTGCATTGAAGAGACTTTGCTGCATGAAACGAATGTTTCTGGTTGCCAGAAGGTGTGAAACTGTTGGTGCCACACCGTAGGCTACACCTGCAAGAAACATATAGGCAGGCCAGTAGAAGGAGCAGGCGATGGCTACTCCTGACAGATCAATGGTACCTGCAAGACCGGCCATGATTGTGTCAACCGTGCTCATGGCGGTTGAGGAAAGCTGGGCAATCAGAAATGGCAGAAACAGTCTTAGCTGTGTTTTTATCTCTTTTTTGTATATTGGTGAAAACATATTGCTTAAAAAAAGAAAAACACGTCCAAAATTCTGAACGTGTTTTGGTTTCAAATCAGATTATTAAGTTTAATCCCAGCCGTTTGCATTTTCCTGACCGCGGCTCTTTTCTGAATCCATCTTCATGGTATTCCAGACGTTGCTTACGATCTTTGAAGTCTTCTGAGAAGTTTCCTGCATGAAGTACATGGTCTTTAGCTTTTCCTCAGAAAGCATAATGCTTGGATTTGCCTTGAGCTCTTCTGAAAGATTCTGCATTGCCTCATCAACAGGCATGATATATCCGATTTCATCTGAAAGAGCAGATGCATTCTTAGGATCTAAAAGCCAGTTGAACCAGGTCATGGCATTGTCTACGTTCTTGGCACCGCGTGGTACAGTCCAGCTGTCAAACCACATAATTGAGCCTTCCTTTGGAACAACATAGTCAACATCATATTTGTTCTTGCCATGCTGAGCCAGATGACGGGCCTGAATAAAGTCACCAGAGTAACCGATGGCAACACAGATTTCACCTGAGGCAATATCTGTTACATAACGGTTAGACTGGAAGTAGGCTGTATTGCTTGCAAGTGAGGTCAGAATCTTTCTTGCCTCCTCGTAATCCTCAGCCTTCTCTGAGCGAGGTGGCTTGTTCAGATAATGCTGAACAGCTGAGATAACCTCAATAGGAGAATCGATAATTGCAATACCGCACTTCTTAAGCTTTGCAGAGTTCTCTGGGTTAAACAGATCATTCCATGACTCAAACTTGAAGTCCTTACCCATTACCTGCTCAACCTTCTGCTTGTTATAGCCGATACCGATAGAGATTTCGATGTATGGGTAGGCATAATCGTTGTTAGGGTCGATGGTAGCTAGCTTCTCTAAACGAGCCTTGTTCTGCTTTACCCAGTTAGGGATCTTTGAGTGATCGATCTTCATCAGGGCACCGGCCTTAGCCATACGAGGAACGTTATAACTTACAACAATAGCAGCATCAAAGCCGGTATTACCTGCTAATAAACGGGTTTCCTGCAGCTCATTTGAATCATATTCAACATAGCTTGTCTTAAGACCTGTGTCTTTTTCGAAGTCTGCTACAGTATGCTCGCCAATGTTATAACTCCAGTTCCAGATGTTTACCTTGTCGCTTTTCTCAGCCATTGCGCTGCCAGAAGCACAAACAAGAGCCGTAGTTAAAAGGCAAATTGATCCAACCTTCATATTCATCCTCATAAGTAGATAAAGAAACGATTAAAAATATGTTGCATTGTATAACAAAAAGTGAATATAGAAAAATATTCAGAATGCCGATAGTTCTATTTTAGGAAATTTTCCGTGAAAAAATCCTGCTTTTGCTTGCAGAATATGTATTTTTCTAAATTCGTAAAATAATAACATGATAATATGTAAGAAGTTTTTGGCTCAATGAACAAAAGGAATAATCATGGAAAACTTTGAATTTGTTGTTCCAACAAAATACATATTCGGACAGGGCACCAGTTTAAAATGCGGTGAAGTCATAAAAGGCTACGGCTATAAGAATGTCCTTGTAGTATATGGCAGTGAGCACGCAAAGAAGTCAGGTCTTCTTGACAGAATCGAGGAACAGCTTAAGACAAATTCAATTGATTATTCACTTTTAGGCGGAGTTCTTCCTAATCCAAGAGCCGATCTTGTATATAAAGGTATTGATATCGGCCGCGATAAAAAGATTGATTTTATCCTGGCAGTAGGCGGCGGCAGTGTTATTGATACAGCCAAGGCAATTGCACTTGGTATTCCTGATGATGGTGATTTCTTTGATTTCTTTACCAAAAAAAGAAAGCCTAAGGATGCCTTAAAGGTCGGCT
>JAZRAY010000226.1:0-4827 GCA_045634805.1 Succinivibrio sp.
CAAGCTTTTTTCTTGCCATCTGTATAATGCCATCCATCATGGCTTTATAACCAGGGAAACTCTGAAGCAGCAGGGTATTTTCAGGAGTGTTGTCCTTTTCATCTAAAACTCTGTCAAAGGTGAGTTTTTCACAGCCTAAGCCTACCACCATGATTTCTCCGCCGAAATTAGGCTGTTTTATCAGATTTCTGATGGCTCTGATAGGAATAACCGCATCAGGAGCATTGATGGCAACACCGCAGCCGTATGGATGAGTTACTGCAACAACATCCTCAACGTTTGGATACAAAGGCAGAAGCTCTCGCTTTATTCTTTCAACTGCTTTTTTGACAACACCTGCCGCACACTGTACTGTGGTTACAATTCCCAGAAGATTTCTGGTTCCAGCCGGACCTGTTCTGTTTTTATAGCCCATCCATGTTGTTCTTTTAGGCTCAGGAAGGTCTTTTATATCCTTAAGCCTTGTTGCATAGGGAAGATTTTCAAGAGATGGTCTTAATGGCAGATTCAGAGAGTTCTCATTAATCCAGCTGCCTGCCTTCATATCCTCCTTTAGTGTTCCTAACATTACTCCATAGCGGATTACCGCATCATCTTTATTCAGATCTCTTAAAAGAACCTTGTGTGCCTGAGGAATATCTGTCTGAACGGTAATATTGTTTTCAATAGTCTGCCCCTTTTTCAGATCAGAAAGCGCTATGGCAACATTGTCCCTGTCGTTGATTTTTACCGTAAATATATTTTTTTCTTCCATAGGATTTTCCTGAAAAAAAACGGTCTGAAATCAGACCGTTAATCCATTTTGTCAGATTAAATAACTAAATAGTTTCTTGCTTGCATTAGAAAAAATACGGTACCAAATCAATGACGAATTCAGTACCGTCACACACATATGACCACTAATCTCTTACAAGACATGGTCTCTTTGGATCGAACTTCCAGCCCTTGATAAGGTACTGCATAGCCATAGCATCATCACGGTTTCCAAGGCACTTCTTCTTAAAGAGCTCATTTGCCTTGTAGATGCTGTCCATATCAGGCTCAATACCAAGACCTGGCTTGTTTGGAACCTCGATAAATCCATCTTTGATCTGAAGTGGAGCCTTGGTCAGATGCTCTGTACCCTCCTGCCAGATCCAGTGAGTATCTACAGCGGTTACTCGACCAGGAACTGCAGCTGCAGTGTGGACAAACATTGCAAGAGAAATATCAAAGTGATTGTTTGAATGAGAACCCCAGGTCAGGTTGAATGCCTGGCACAGCTGACCTACTCGTACACTTCCCTCCATGGTCCAGAAGTGAGGATCAGCAAGAGGAATATCCACAGACTGAAGCATCAGAGAGTTTGCCATCTGTCTCCAGTCGGTAGCAATCATGTTGGTTGCGGTTGGGAAGCCGGTACGACGGCGGAACTCAGACATAACCTCTCGACCTGACATGCCTTTCTCTGCACCGCATGGATCTTCACAGTAGGAAAGAATACCCTGCATGCCGTCAACAAGCTTTACTGCATCCTCAAGCAGCCAGCCGCCGTTTGGATCAAGGGTGATACGAGCCTGTGGGAAAGCCTCCTTTAATGCGCGGATTGCCTTCATTTCCTCAGCGCCTGGCAGAACACCGCCCTTTAGCTTGAAGTCATTGAAGCCGTACTTCTTGTGAGCAGCCTTTGCCAGAGCTACGATTGATTCTGGTGTCATAGCCTCTTCGCAGCGCAGACGGTACCAGTCGCAGTCTGAGTCTGGATTTGAAAGATAATCAAGATCGGTCTTCTTTCTGTCACCGATAAAGAACAGGTAGCCTAGGACCTTTACTCTGTCACGCTGTCTGCCTTCACCTAAAAGATTGCAGACAGGAAGTCCCATGAACTGACCTAAAAGATCAAGCATTGGAGCTTCAATAGCTGTCTTTACATGAATGCCGGTACGCAGATCGAAGGTCTGATTGCCGCGTTCCTCATTGTCGGCATTCAGAGCGTTGCCAATCTCATTTAATACTCTTCTGTAATCACCGATTTCTGAGCCGATAACAATCTTCTTGATGTCCTCAAGAGCTGAGGTGATCTTACCTACACCAGGAACCTCACCAAGACCGACATTGCCGGTCTCATCGGTAAGAATTACTACATTACGGGTGAAATATGGGCTGTGTGCACCTGAAAGGTTTAACAGCATTGAGTCGTGGCCTGCAACTGGAAGTACTTCCATTTTTGTAATTTTAGGGGTCTTAGCCATTTTATTTATTCCTTATATATGTGTTCTTTAAATCTATTGTTGTTAATTTTTTTTAACCGATTACCGCATTCAGAGCCAGTACACCGATTAAGCCCAGTACTGACAGGATACAGGTATAGGTTGTACGTACCTTGATAGCCTGTGAAACCGGCATATTGAAATATTCCTTAAACATCCAGAAACCAGGATCGTTTACATGTGAAGCGAAGATACTTCCGCATGAGGTTGCAAGAACCATAAGCTCTGGGCTGATTCCGCTCTGCTGAACGATAGGCAGAACGATACCTGCGGCTGTGGTGATTGCAACAGTTGCTGAACCTACAGCGGTACGGACTACAGCTGCAACAGCCCAGGCCATGATGATAGGTGATACATCGATACCCTTGGCAATTTCAGCGATATCTCTGCCGACACCTGCATCAACGATAACCTGCTTGAAAGCACCGCCGGCACCGATAACCAGGATAATCATAGCCATGGACTTGATTGAATTCTTCATTGAAGTTGAAAGCTCGGTCATGGTTGAACCGCGTCTTAGACCCAGAAGATAAACTGCAACAAGTACGGAGAAGAGCAGAGCAAGTGGAGCTGCACCGATAAAGTCTATGAATTTGAGGCCTAAGGTTCCCTTTGGCAGGAACATGTCGCACAGTGTTGCTGATGCAATCAGAAATACTGGGAACAGGGCACAGAACAGACTTACACCAAAGCCTGGCATTTCCTCATCGGTGAATACTTTTGAGGTTGTAAGGCCGTTTGGAATTGATGATTGACAGCTTGTAACCCATTTTGAACGTGAGTAGTAGATTCCAACCAGAATAGCTGCTGGGATTGCAATTATAAGACCTAACAGTAAGGTTCCGCCAACACTGGCATCATACATGCCGCAGACTGCGGTTGGACCAGGATGTGGAGGCAGGAAGCTGTGGGTTGTTGAAAGTCCGATAACTGCAGGCAGACCTACATATAATAGAGGCATACCTGTCTGAACAACAATCACGAATACGATTGGCAGCATAACGATAAAACCAGCCTCAAAGAACATGGTAATACCGATAATCAGTGCTGTCAGAATCATTGCCCACTGAACATTCTTCTTGCCGAATCTGTCGATCAGTGTGGTTGCAATTCTCTGTGCTGCGCCTGAATCACCAAGAAGCTTACCCAGCATTGCGCCGAAGCCCAGGATTAGAACCAGACTCTTTAACTGACCGCCAATACCTTTATAGATTGTTGCAGGGATATCTTCAATAGGCATTCCCTCAAGAAGGCCCACAATCAGGGATACCAGAATCAGAGATATAAAGCCGTCCAGTTTAAACTTGATCATGAACAGCAGTAGCAGTAGTACGCCAAAGGCTACTATAGCAAGACTCATAATACTCACTCCGTTATGTTTTGAAGACTGAATTTATGTTTTTTTAGCTGTTTTGTAAATCCAGTCTTTTTAGTTTCTGTATGTTTGTTTTGTTTTTTTTGTGTGTTTTAGCGTTTAACGATGATGTTATCCAGTTTTTCGTAATATCTTACGATACTGCTGTGATCTTCACCCTCATGACCGTCAGCCTTCAGGGCCTGCATAATCTCCATTACGCTTGCAGTCAGAGGCAGAGTTACACCAACCTCATGAGAGGTATCCAGAACATTCTTTAAGTCCTTGATATGCAGATTGATTCTGAATCCTGGCTTGAAGTTTCTGTCCATCATCATTGGTGCCTTGGCATCAAGAACGGTACTGCCTGCAAGACCGCCGCGGATAGCCTTGTATACAAGCTCTGGCTCTACACCAACCTTGGCTGCAAGAGTTAAAGCCTCACTTACTGCAGCAATATTGATTGCCACAATAATCTGATTAGCCAGCTTGGTGGCATTACCGGCACCGATGTCACCTGTTCTGACGACAGATGCAGCCATACAGCCGATTACATCCTTGTATCTGTCAAAGACTTCCTGCTTACCGCCGACCATTACTGAGATGGTACCGTCGATAGCCTTTGGTTCACCGCCGGATACAGGAGCATCAAGCATATCTACACCGACCTTCTCAAGTTCTGAAGCAATCCTGCGGCTAGAAAGAGGAGCAATAGAGCTCATGTCGATAACACATGATCCCTTCTTTGCTCCTTCAATGACACCGTCTTTACCTAGGACGACTTCTTCCACCTGAGGGGAATTTGGCAGCATGGTTATGACGATATCTGAGTTTGCAGCAATTTCTCTTGGTGTATCAAATACGCTTGCACCGTCCTTCTGAAACTCTGCTGCTACAGCCTTGTTATGGCCTGATACAACCAGGGTGTGTCCCTTTTTCATCAGGTTGCGTGCCATAGGCTTACCCATGATTCCCAAACCAATAAAACCGATCTTCATTGTTATAATCTCCTTGTTATTATTTAAGTTATTAGAGGTAGTCCTTGAGCTCATCTAAAATTGCTTTTAGCTTGCCCTGAGCTTCCTCTGTCATATGTGTAATAGGTCTGATAGGGTGTCCGACGTTGATACCGAGGATATTCAGTGCATCCTTAGGTACAACCGGGAAACTGCCTAGTGCGTAGGCATTTCTGAATACTGAAAGGCGATACTGGGCCTTTAGAGC
>JAZRAY010000227.1:0-3619 GCA_045634805.1 Succinivibrio sp.
TATACAAGTCCTCAATATCATCAAAATATTCATAAAAGGTTGAGCGATTATAGCCCGCTTTAGAAGCAACCTCTGAAACAGAGATTTTACTTACAGGTTTATCTTCCCCAACAAGGGAAAATGCTTCAAAAAAAATCCTGACTGTATCCTGATTATTTTTCATTTATAAAATCCGACAAACTGGTAACGAAGTGTCGCATAACATTCTTAGAGCTATTTTAATATAAAAAAAGATAAATTCAGTATTTGAACAGGAGCCAAAAATGAAAAGCAGAAAATTAAGAGATCTTGAAGTTTCAGCAATTGGTCTTGGTTGCATGGGATTTACCCATGCGTATGGAGATGCGCCTGACAAGGAAAAAGGGATCAGTCTTGTACATAAGGCCTTCGATCTTGGCTGCAATTTCTTCGATACAGCAGAAATGTACAGCTATTTTAAGAATGAGGAGTTTTTAGGCAATGCTTTAAAAGGATTACCAAGAGACAGAATAATCATTTCAGACAAATTCTGGCCCGAAAAACTTCCTGGACATAATTTTGAAGAGGACAAACTCAGCGAGTCAGGAATAAGAAAAACGCTTGAAGGTCAGCTTAAACGTCTTAATACAGATTACATCGACCTTTACACAGAGCATCAGATGAGGTCAGGAAACGAAGAAGAAGTTGCCTTTATTATGGGAAAACTAATAAATGAAGGAAAAATCAGAGCCTGGGGACAGTCCTCACCAACTACAGAGCAGATAAAAAAAGCCCATGCAGTTACACCTATAACAGCTATCCAGAGCGAATACTCCATGATGGCCCGTCAGTGGGAGAGAGATGTTCTTCCTCTGTGCCGTGAGCTGAATATCGGTTATGTAGCATTTTCGCCAATGGCAAATGGTTTTCTAAGTGGAAAGTATACAGCGCAGACAGAATTTAAGGAGAATGATCTCCGTTCAGTAATTACCCGCTTCTCAAAAGAAAACATGAATAAGAACCAGCCTCTAATCGATCTGGTCAACAAGTATGCTTCAGAAAAAGCTTGTACACCAGCACAGCTCTCTTTAGCCTGGGTTATGAAGGCTTATGAAAGCATTGTACCGATCCCTGGAATGAGATCTGAGGAAAGAATAACAGAAAACCTTGGTGCAGCAGAGGTGGAATTAAGTATTGAAGAGTATAAAAAAATTACTTCTGAATTAGATAGACTCTCAGTACACGGTGACCGTACCGGTCTGAACAAACTGGCATCTGTTCCTAAAAGTACAGTTGATCAGGGCGAAGCGTACAGACATTAGTTCTGCTAAATCAGTATAAGGAGAGTAAAAAATGAAGACAATAATCATCGTAGGTGCAGGCTCAGGTCTGGGAAACCATGTTGCCAGAAGATTTGGTAGTGAGGGCTATAGAGTAATTCTGATTTCACGTTCCAAAGGATCTCTAGAAAATTATAAAGCACAGATGGAGAAAGATGGCATTGAAGCTTACATTTATGTTGCGGACGCATCAAAACCTGAGAGCATGACCTTAGCTCTTTCAAGTATAAAAGAGAGATTTGGAACTCCTGATGTTCTCTTCTACAACGTAGGGATTACAACTCCTGACGAAGCAGGTAAAATCAGTTATCAGGATCTAATGGAGCATTTTCAGGTCGATGTTGCCTGCGCATACCACTGCGTACAGACTGTTGTCAACGACGACTTTAAAGCTTCCAAAGGAGCTGTATTCTTAACCGGAGGAGGTCTTGCAGAGTACCCTGTCTCAGTTTTTACACCACTGTCCATTGACAAGGCAGCTCTAAAAGCATTGGCAATTCTTCTGCACGATGACCTCAAAAAAACAGGAGTATATGTTGGAACACTGACTGTTTACGGAGCTATAGGGGGTGACAGGTACATGGATCCAAAACTCATTGCAGATAAAGTTTGGGAGATGAATCTTCGCCGCGACAAATGCGAAATTAAGTACGAATATCCAGAGCTTTCCTCGCGGAGTGTCAACAGTGGAACAAGCGAAGATTACTGGACAAAAGCTTATGCTTTGAGAGAAAAGTATATGTAGCTCCAGTCCGCATATTAACGAATACAGGAAAAAAAGATGACTCAGACTAAACCAGAAATTTCAACCTCTCTTGCCGTCCTGTTTGCAGTTGCTGCAGGCCTGGCTGTAGGAAATCTATACTGGGCACAGCCTCTTTTGACTACAATTGCAAACGAGTTTAACGTACAGTCCTCTAGAGGAGGACTGCTTATAACAGCAACACAAATCGGATATTCACTTGGCATTCTGCTGATTGTTCCCCTTGGAGATGTCATAGAACGTCGTAAAATTCTACTTAGTGTAATGTTTATGACTGTAATTGCATTAGCACTCTGCTCAGTTTCAGATTCGTTCGGTGTTCTGTGCTTTGAACTGTCCTGTCTGGGGTTAGTAACAGTTTCAGGACAGATAATCCTACCTCTGGCAGGAGATCTCGCCTCAGATAACTCCAGAGGAAAAATAGTGGGAATTGTTTCATCGGGAATCACAGCAGGAATTCTTTTTTCCAGACTATTAAGCGGTATGGTTGCAGATATCTATGGTTGGAGAGGAATATTCCTCATAGCTTCAATTCTAAACCTGATGCTGACCATTACTGTCTTCTTCAGAATTCCAAAAGTTACATCGGATTTAAAAATATCATATGGCAGGCTGTTGCTAAGTGTTTTTTCCACAGTTAAACGTTATCCTCAAATGAAGGGGATTCTTTTCAAACAGGGAATGATCTTCGGAATAGTCTTTAATTTATTCTGGACAGCATTAACCTTTCTGCTTTCAGACAGACCTTTTGCATTCAGTCCCTTTCAGATAGGATTAACAAGTCTGGCCGGTCTAACAGGAGCACTTGTTGGTACAAGACTTGGAGCACTAGAGGACAGAGGTTTGGGAGCTAAAGGTATAGCCTTATTCATTATCCTTACAATGAGCTGCATGCTGCTAGCATCCTTCTCAGGCAAATCCATACTCATGCTGATAATAATTGCAGCGGTATTTTCTTTAGCGATTCAGGGGGTTGGAATTCTTTGTCAGGCACAGCTCTTCGCACTGTCAGATACAGAAAGAAGCAGACTTAATACAGCATTTGTGGTCAGCAATTTTATCTTCAGTGCAGCAGGAAGCAGTCTGGCGGGCTACCTGTGGAATCTTGGAGGATGGAATGCAGTATCAATGGGGGGTTTTATTGCTGCAACCTTCGCTCTGGCACTACACATATTAGAAAAAAAGCACTCATTAAGAAATTCAAAAACAGAAAAATATGCTTAAATCATTAGATAGGAAGATAAAAAATCAATAGATTAGGCAGAAATCTACTAACGAAGGTTTTCTGCATTTTCCGTAATATCTCATTTAATCTGCAAAAAATAATTTAATGAAGCAGAGTAACACATGTGAAACAAATCAGCCAGACGAGACTAAATTTCGGTATTGATTTATTTTATCCTTAACATATACTATTTATACTTTTTATAAAACAAGGGGTTAAGTTTTTGATACATTCAAACTTATCTAAAATTATAATCGTTGATACCGAAACCACAGGCTTAGGAAACACTGACGAGATACTGCAGCTATCCGTAATTGACGGTCTTGGCAACAT
>JAZRAY010000228.1:0-5452 GCA_045634805.1 Succinivibrio sp.
CTTGAATGGGATTACAAATCCAATCTTAAAGCACATAAGCTTATTCATAAATTCTGCAAAGAGAATGAGATAACAATTCAGGCAGAGCTTGGACACTGGGCAGGTATGCTGGTTGAACTTGCTTATCATACAAACAAAGATAAATCAGATTCAAAAACTGCGTTAGAGAATACAAACAAAACAGAATGGATGTACCTTCTTGTGTCCGATAAAAAAGTATTTAAGTGTCCCGATGAGCTTCTGCCACAGGTTCAGAAGGAATATGAACCTGTTAGTCAGGATAATGATTTTAAAACTCTGATTATGCAAAATGCTGACTTTAAGTCATCTCGTGAAGAGAACGATGCAGATGAACTTATAAATACCGAAAAACTGATGAATACCAAAGCGAAGGTATATGAGGCAGAAAACGGATGCAAAACGGTTTTAACCTATCTTAACCGCAACTATTCACCAAAGCTTACTGAAAAAGATGCTCTGTCTCTGCTTGATAAAATTACATCATTCCCTTACGGTCAGACCAAGGAAGATATAGCAAAAGATCTTGCTGCTGTAACTCTGGCAAGAAAAAGCTTTAAGAAAAAGTATGAAGAGAAAGTGGATTCAACAACACTTAATTATCTTGCAAAAAGACGCTTCCCTTATGAAGGACTTTTCTTCGATTTCAAAGAATCTGACTTTGAATAACAAAATAAAAAAGCGTATGGACTATGATAATAATCCATACGCACGTTGCACTTTTTTTTGCTAATCGTTTGGCTTGGTGATGATCTTGTCTCTTAGTCTTGTTGAAACATAAGAGAATGCAACAGCTGCAATCAGTACCAGTCCCTTTACAACCTGCTGAACGTAATCATTGATGTTGCACATCAGCATACCGGTTGAAAGAACGCCCATAATCAGAACACCGATGATAACCAGTGGAAGTTTACCTTGTCCGCCCATTAGGCTGATACCACCTAAAACTACCGCAGTAATGGCATCCATCTCAAAACCCACACCTGCTGCAGGCTGACCTGAATTTGTACGTGATAAAAGAACCAGACCTGCAATACCGGATAACATTGCACAGAAGGCATAGCAGAAGATCTTAACGCCACCGATGCTTACACCAGACAGACGTGAAGCTTCCTCGTTACCACCTACACCATACACATAACGGCCGATTGGAGTACAGGAAAGAATAAAGATACCCAAGGCAAAAATCACAACCATCAGAATTACAGGATCAGGAATTCCAAGGAAATAGCCTCGACCAAAGGCACTTAGACCTTTACCGAATCCAAATACAGGCAGACCGTCAGTAATCAGGTAGCCAGCGCCTCTTAAAGAGGTCATGACACCCAGTGTTGCAATCAGAGGTGACATCTTGAAGAAAACCACAAGACAGCCTGAGAATACACCGTATATGGTTGCAAGAATCAGAGTTACAACAATGGTAACAGGAATAGACCATCCTGCCTTTAAAAGTAAGGCTGCAGTAAGTGATGAGATACAGGCAATGGAACCTACAGACAGGTCAATACCTGCTGTTAGGATAACGTATGCAGCACCAACTGAGATTATTCCTATAATTGAAACCTGACGCAGAATTGTGGTCAGAGTAGACAATGAAAAGAAGTTTGATGATGCAACAGAAAAGATGCCGATCAGTAAAAAGAGGATCAGCACAATGCCGTAATCCAGCATCCACAGAGAGAAATTCTTATTCATTTTTTAATCCTTATAATTCGTTCTATTGTTCTGCTTTTCCTAAGGCAGATTTCTCTAAAATCAGCTCCTGAGAGAACTGATCCTTTGATAGTTCAGCTGTAATCTGACCATAGCCCATAACGTAAATACGCTGAGACATACCAATCAGTTCAGGCATCTCAGAGCTAATCATAATGATGCTCTTGCCACTGTCAGCAAGCTTGCACATCAGATTGTAGATTTCCTGCTTTGCGGCCACATCAATACCGCGGGGAGGCTCATCAAATATTAGAACATCACATTCAGTGGACAGAATTCTGGCCAGAACCACCTTCTGCTGATTACCACCTGAAAGATTTTTAGTAAGCTGATCAATACCAGGAGTTTTAATCTTAAGCTCACTGATATATCTCTCAGTTTCACTGCGTTCCTTGTTTGGATTGATGATAAAGCCGCAGGTCAGATATTTAGGAAGAGAGCTGTAGACAGTATTTTCCTTGATGGTAAGACTCAACAGCACTCCCTGAGATTTTCTGTCTTCAGGAATCAGACCGATACCGGTAGAAAGAGCTTTTCTAGGGGACTTTGGTGTGTACTTTCTGCCGTTAAAGATAATCTCACCACTAGACAAAGGATCTGCACCAAAGATTGCTCTTGCAAGCTCGGTTCGACCTGCACCGACAAGACCACCGAAACCTAGGATTTCGCCTTTATGAAGTTTAAAACTTACATCCTTGAGTGCTGCATTCTTAAGATGCTTACACTCTAAAATCACCTCATCAGAATGATACTTTGGAGCAGGATACTCGCCAGAGAGCTCACGACCTACCATTAGAGAGATAAGCTCATTCATCTGCAGAGATTTAACATCGCGGACTGTTACAAATCGTCCATCCATGAACACAGCCGCTCTGTCACACATCTCAAAGATTTCCTCAAGACGATGGGAAATAAACAGAATAGTACAGTTGTTTTCCTTAAGCTTTCTGATAACGTTAAAGAAGATCTCTGTTTCCTTCAGAGTTAAGGAAGCGGTTGGCTCATCAAGAATAATAAACTTAGGATTGCGGGCAACAGCTTTCAGAATTTCCACAATCTGCTTATATGCAACACCGACATCACAGACTCTTTTGTTAACATCGATGTTTACTTCCATCTGATCAAAGAGCTCCTGTACACGCCTGGACATTTCCTTTTTATCCAGAACAAATCCTTTCTTAAGCTCTCGACCATAAAAAACATTTTCAGCAATCGTCAGATATGGGATTAAAGAGAATTCCTGATATACAGCAGCAATTCCCAGCTCTGCTGACAGCTGAGGATCTAAAGAGGAATATTCCTTCCCCTCATAAACAATACTTCCTGAACTAGGAGTTTCAGCACCTGTCAGGAGTTTTATAAAAGTTGATTTTCCAGCACCGTTCTCACCGCATAAAGAGATTACCTCTCCACGGCGGATATCCAGGGTAACATTGTCTAAAGCCTTAACCTTGGCATAATACTTAGAGAGTCCCCGTGCTGAAAGAATTATTTCATCTGACATCATTCTCACCAAAAACAGTGGCCGTTAAAAAGTCACGGCCACCAAATTCAAATTAGGTTAAATCTGATTAACCGCTTATTTTTAATATGCTGGCTTGTATTTGCCTGACTGTACGTCTTCCTGAGGAACTGGTACATATGGCAGGAATACTTTCTTTGGTTCAGCAGGTAGGCCCTTGGTTGCCATCTCGTATAGATACTTGGCACTCTCATAACCACCCTGGAATGGATAAAGGTCAACGGTTCCACGATAGATACTGCCCTCTTCCTGGATTAAAGCAAGAGCTTCCTTGGTAGCATCACCAGAGAACACAGCCTTGTCATCACCAATCTTGTCGTTGGATACCATTGCCTGATAACCGCCGATACCACCTGAGTCATTTGAACCGATAACAAGGTTCAGATCAGGATGCTGCTGAAGAACAGCCTCAATAATCTTCATACCGGCTTCTGGATTGTCACCAGCCTGACGTGCAACAATCTGCATGGTAGGACATACTTCCTTGATTGCAGCTTCAATACCGTCACCACGACGCTTTACAGCCTCAACGTTATCTTCTGTAATTAAAGCAACCTTGCCCTTGCAGTTTAACTGCTTCTTAGCCCACTGAGCAGCCTGAGTACCAATTGCCTTACCATAGTTGAACTCATCCATGCCGTATAAAAGATTTGAATTTGGAACAACCTGTGCAATAGAACCGGTAGCAATACCTGCCTTCTTAGCATCTTCGAAAGTCTGAATCAGAGCATTAGCATCAATAGCGGTTGTGAAGATAGCGTCAAACTTATCGTTAATCATGTTCTCGATGTCGCTAACCTGCTTATCAACACGATACTGAGCATCAATTGAAATACACTTGATACCAAGCTCATTACAAGCCTTCTCCATACCAAGCTTTACACCAACGAACCATGGGTTAGCTAGCTGTGGAACAGAAAAGCCCATCTTGAACTCGGAATTGTCTTTAGCAACAGCAGAAGAAGCAATTACAGCTCCCATAACTGCAGCAACGATTGCCTTTAATTTCATATAAACTCCTTATGTTTGTGATCTTGCTATAAACCAGCAGTAGTCCTAACCACATAAAACAGTATTATTTACAATGAAAAAACTGTTAATTGCTGTTTTTATGCACCGTAAACGTTTGCATTAAATAATGTAATGCTGAGTAAAATAGCAATGATTTTATTCTATATTGTTATAGTCTTTAATTTTTAAGTGAAATTAGTAGTTCATGATCTTTATCCCATGAAATCGTTTTCATTTCAGTATGTTAATTAAGAAAAGAGATCACTAAGACATCTTTAATGCAAATTCATGCAGAAAAAACTGAGAGCTACTTAAAATGAAAATAAGTTACTTAAATTATGGAACAGTACTCAAAAATAAGGTTTTAACCTTGTAAGATTTGACAAGAAAAAGAGGATTTGAAGAAAGCGAGAAAAAGAAAATAAAGAACAAAAAAATACGACCGCAGGGATCGTATTTTCTGGACTATAAAAGGAATTGAATTATCAGATGACCACAGATTAAGGCAAAGATACCTGCAATAACATCATCAAGCATCACACCTAGACCTCCACCGATTCTTCTGTCAAAGAAGCTTATAGGGAAAGGCTTTAGAACATCAAAGATTCTGAACAGAACAAATGCAAGAATAGCCAGATACCACTGTGGAGGGAAAAACAGAATTGATATGAACATTCCATCGAATTCATCGATAACAATAGAACTGTTATCATGCATTCCCATATCCTTTTCTGTAACTTCAGATGCATACCATCCTACAAAGAAAGTAACTACAGCAACTGCAAGCACATAATACCAGTCAAGATATAAAAGGCCCATGCAGATAGGCATAGCAGCCAGAGAACCAAAGGTACCAGGAGCTTTTGGAAGAAGACCAGATCCAAAACCTACAGCAATAAGATGCCATGGATTAGACAGTCTGATATTCTTTAAAAAGGAACGGTCATGTTTATCCATCAGAGTAACCTGTTAAGGGAGAATCACTATAGAATTTTTAATAGTATATATACGAAAAAACCGAGATGCAAAAACATCTCGGTCTTTCTAAAAGGGATGCCTGGCGGTGACCTACTCTCACACAAACGTACGTTGCACTACCATCGGCGTTACTGCATTTCACTTCTGTGTTCGGAATGGGAACAGGTGGTTCTACAGCACTATGGCCGCCAGGCGAATTGGGTTTTAACT
>JAZRAY010000229.1:0-2956 GCA_045634805.1 Succinivibrio sp.
GGAGCTTAACAAGCTCTCTTCTTGTCAGGGCGATAAAGATGTTGAGCAGAAGCTTTTTATCTGTGAAAAACTTGAAGAGTATCTTGAGTTCTTCAAGCAGCGTGAATCTCATATCCCAAATCTAACCTATGATGAGAATCTCCCTGTATCCCAGAAACGTGAAGAGATTATTGAGGCTATAAAGTCCAATCAGGTTGTCATCATTGCAGGTGAAACCGGTTCAGGTAAAACCACTCAGATTCCAAAGATGTGTCTTGAGGCGGGCCTAGGACGTTTTGGCTTTATCGGTCACACACAGCCACGCCGTATTGCAGCTCGTGCTGTAAGTACAAGAATTGCCTCAGAGCTTGGAGAGGAGCTAGGTCAGAGTGTAGGCTACAAGGTCAGATTCAATGATGTAACCTCTGATACAAGCTATATCAAACTTATGACCGACGGTATTCTTCTGGCTGAGACAGCTCATGACAGAAAGCTTTTAAATTATGACTGCATCATTATCGATGAGGCTCATGAGCGTTCACTGAATATTGATTTCCTTTTAGGCTATTTAAAGAAGCTTTTAAAGGTTCGCTCTGATCTTAAGCTTATCATCACCTCTGCAACCATCAATACCAAAAGATTCTCTGAGCACTTTGACAATGCTCCTATCATCGAGGTTTCTGGTCGTACCTATCCTGTTGAGGTTGTATACAGACCACTTGGTCAGACTGATGAGACTGATAATGATGATGAGGTTGAGACTGATGAGAAGGATTTGAGAAACGGTATTCTCAATGCCATTAAATTCCTTTTCAAAGAATACGGTAGAGAGGATATTCTGGTATTCCTGCCAGGTGAGCGTGAGATTATGGATATCTCAAAGTTCCTCTCAAAGGCTCATCTGCCTAATACCGAGATTCTGCCTTTATATGCTCGTCTTGCAACATCCGATCAGAACAAGATTTTTGCACCGCACTCAACTGTAAGAGTTGTTCTTGCAACCAATGTGGCTGAAACCTCTCTGACAGTTCCTGGCATCAAGTATGTAATTGACCCTGGTACTGCAAGAATAAGCAGATATTCTCCTCGAACCAAGGTTCAGAGTCTGCCGATTGAGAAGATTTCAAAGGCCAGCGCCGATCAGCGAAAAGGTCGATGCGGCCGTGTCAGTGAAGGTGTCTGTGTAAGACTTTATTCAAAGGAAGATTTCGATTTAAGACAGGATTTCACTGATCCTGAAATTCTAAGAACCAATCTTGCATCTGTAATTCTGCAGATGGTTTCACTGCGACTTGGAAATATCACCGTATTTCCTTTTATTGATCCTCCATCAGGCAAGCAGATTACCGATGGTATCAGACTTTTAGAGGAAGTCGGAGCTATAAGTGAGTCACGTGGACTTTCAACCGATGAGTTAAGACTTACAAAGATTGGTACAGATTTATCTAAAATCCCATGTGATCCAAGACTTTCAAGAATGCTGGTTGAGGCTCATAGGGAAGGCTCATTATCTGAGGTTCTGGTTATCGTATCTGCAATGGCGGTTATGGATCCAAGAGAGAGACCTGTTGACAGACAGGAGCAGAGCAGACAGCAGCATGCAAGATTTGATGATGAGAAGTCAGATTTTCTTGCATATCTGAATCTGTATCATTACATCTGCAAGTGCCAGAAGGAGATGAGCAATTCAGCACTTCGCAAGAAGCTAAAATCAGAATTTATCTCATATCTGAGAGTACGTGAATGGTTTGATCTGCTTCGTCAGCTAAGAGCTTCCTGCCAGATGCTCAAATATACTCTAAATGAGGTACCTGCAGGCTATGATGCAATTCACAGGGCAATTCTAAGCGGTCTTCTATCTCAGGTCGGTCACTATGATGACAATGACAAGGGACTGTATCTTGGAGCCCGCGGCATTAAGTTTGTAATACATCCATCATCTGTGTTCAACAAGAAAAAGCCTAAGTGGATCTGCGCAGGCGAACTTAATGAGACTTCAAGACTCTTTGCAAGAACTGTTGCCGCAATTGATCCTCTATGGGTTGAATCAATCGGCAGACATCTTGTTAAAAAGAATTACGCCGAGCCTCACTGGTCAAAATCAAAGGGCAGTGTGGTTGCAAATCTGACCATCTCTTTATACGGTCTTCCTGTGGTTCAGGGCAGAAAGGTTCTTTATACCAGTATTGATCCTAAGCTTTGTCGTGAGCTCTTTATCCGTGATGGTCTTGTCGGCGGAGATATCGAGTGCAATCATGCCTTCTTCAGACATAATCTTGAGGTTATAGACGAGGTTGAGCATGTTGAGGATAAGCTGCGTCGCCGTGATCTTCTGGTGGATTCATCTGTTTTAGAGGAGTTTTATGACAAGAAACTTCCAGAGGATATTCTGACTCAGAGACATTTTGACAAATGGTGGAAGGAAAAACGCGTAAGCGAGCCTGATTATCTGAATTTCTCTATTGATCTGGTTTCAAAGGATGCCTTCAATGAGGTGGAGGAACATGATTTCCCTGAGTTCTGGCATTATGACAGCTTTAAACTTCCTCTAAGCTATGTCTTTGATCCAACTTCAAAGGATGACGGTGTTACCGTACATATTCCTCTTGCCATTGTAAACAGAATAAACAGCAGGGAATTTGCCTACCAGATTCCAGGTTTAAGACTTGAGTTTTTAACCTCACTGATTAAGTCACTGCCAAAGCGCTTAAGAAAGAATCTGATTCCGGCTCCAAACTATGCCAAGGCTCTGTCTGAATCAATTGGAGGTCCTTGCAAGGATGATCTCTATGTGAAGGCAGCAAAGGAGCTGACCCGCATGGGTGGAGAGATTGTAACTGCCGATGATTTTGACAGAACTCTTATTGAGAAGCATCTTTTCATGATTTTCTCTGTAGAGGATGAAAAGGGCAGAGTTATCAAAAAAGGCAGAAACTTTGATGCCATTGCAGCCTCTCTGCAGGGACAGGTCAAGGAT
>JAZRAY010000230.1:0-1687 GCA_045634805.1 Succinivibrio sp.
GCGTTTACGATCTGCTGGATGCCTGACATTACGGTGTCGTCGATAGGCTGAATTACGATACCAGCCAGCTTCTTGTCGCCCTGAGCGATGATATCCTCGATCTGGTTGATCTGATAGCCTGCATTGTCACAGGTGATAACATTAACGTCATACTTGCCCTGAGCGGTGATTTCCTTTGCCTTCTCCTTTGCGAAGGTTGCAACTGAACCGGTCCAGCCGTGATCCTCAGGTGAGGTCAGAACGATAATGTTCTTGTCAGCTGCAAAGGCTGGTGCACTGAACATTGCGGACAGACCGCCGGCAACAACAGCAGCAATAATGCTTTTCTTGAAGTTATTCATATGTAGCTCCTTAGCTTAGTTTGTTTGATTTTTAGATAACAAAATTCTTCATGTAACGATATGACAGGGTAAGACTGTCTAAAATTCTCTGAGGGGTATCCTCAAATGAGCGGTCCTCAACCTCGACACAGGCATAGCCGTTGTAGCCGATATCGGTCAGAGCGCTTACAAATCTTGAGAAGTTCACATCACCAAGACCTGGCAGCTTTGGTGCCATGAAATCCAGTGGGTAGGCAAGAATGCCGACCTGATTGAGCTTGCTCTTTAATACCTTTAAGTCCTTGAAATGAACGTGGAAAATCTTATCCTTAAACTCATATACAGGCTCAACATAGTCAATCATCTGCCATACGAAATGAGATGGATCGTAGTTGATGCCAAGATTGTCATAATCAAGGATTTCAAATATTTTCTTCCAGTTGTGAGGGGTGGTCATAAGATTCTGACCGCCCGGCCACTGATCTGGTCCAAAGAGCATAGGGCAGTTTTCAATTGCAACCTTTACTCCCAGCTCCTTTGCAAGATCAAGAATCTCAGGCCATACTTCCTTTACAATCAGCAGGTTATCCTCAAAGTTTTTGTTCTGATCACGTCCGATGAAGGTGGTAACCATGTTGATGCCAAGTCTGTGGCTTGCTCTGATTACATTCTTTAAATGCTCAACATTGTCATGGCGCTTCTTTAAATCTGGATCAAGAGTATTTGGATAGAATGCCAGTGAAGAGATTTCAACACCGTTTTCCTTTGCTACATCAAGCACATGCTTGGTGTAGCTTTCATCCTCTAAGACCTTCTCGCAGTTGATGTGGGATACACCTGCATAGCGTCTTTCTGCTTTAGCCTCAGGCCAGCAGGCAACCTCGACACACTCGTAGCCGATTTTCTTTGCCTGTGCCATCATATCTTCGTATGAGTAGCCATCTAAAATTGCACTTACAAATCCAAGTTTCATGATTACTCCTAGTCTTTAATCTCGATTCTTCTGCCGCTCTCTGAGGATTCCATTGCAGCAAATACAGCCTTCATGGCTCCAAGTACGGATTCACCGTCGATAAGTGGCTTGCGGTTCTGCTCAATACAGTCAACGAAAGCATCGATGATGCCGGTTGAAGTCTGATTGTCGTTGGTCTGAATCCTGTCCAGATCAAAGTTGACTACGCTGCCGTCAGCACACAGCATCTCAATTGAGTAGTCCTTTGAATCGTAGATTCTGAGAATGCCTTTTTGTCCATAGATAATGGTGGAGTTGTCCTCTCTGCCATAGAATGTCCATGATGCTGTCATGGTGCCGATAACACCGTTCTCCATCTCATAGATACAGAAGGCATTGTCATCAACACTTACTG
>JAZRAY010000231.1:0-1533 GCA_045634805.1 Succinivibrio sp.
CATCAGCTTATCTGCCTGATTTTTCTGGTAAAGTCTCTCAACAAAAGCCAGCTGAGGCTTTGAGTTAACTCCTGAGAGAATGTCAAAATCCGGAGCGATTAGAATGTTTACATCCTTGCCCTCTGATGAAAGCTGACCTGATAAATCGGTCAGATAGTACTCACCCTGAGCATTGTTGTTCTTAAGCTTAGGCAGGTATTCCTTTAAAACAGAAGCTTTGCAGACGATCATGCCGGTATTTACCTCATCAATCTTTCTCTGCTCGTCAGTTGCATCCTTTTCCTCAACAATAGCTTTAAGCTTGTTGTCTGAACCACGGATGATTCTGCCGTAGCCATAAGGATTTGGAGCAATTGCACTTAGAACGCTAAGCTCGTTTCCTTCAAGTGAGGCAATAAGATCCTTTAGCAGATCAGCTGGGGTAAGTGGGGTATCACCGTACAGAACCAGAACGTCTGAATCATCTGCAACCTTAGGCATAGCACAGTTTACAGCATGACCTGTTCCAAGCTGCTCTTCCTGTACAGAGATGGTTACCAGCTTTCTAAAATTCTCTGGCAGTTCGTTCAGCATCTGCTCGACTTTCTCTGCCATATGACCGATAACTACGTGAATTGCCTTTGGATTTAATTCTGCAGAGGTTCTGATTACATGTTCAAGCATTGGTCTGTCTGCTACTCTGTGTAATACCTTAGGTAGTGCTGAGTGCATTCTTTTGCCTTTGCCTGCAGCAAGAATTACGATTTCTAATGACATTTTTAGATACCTTTCTTTAGTTTTGAATTCTTTTTAACAGCGTAGATAATTACAGCAATTCCAACCACGATGAATGGAATTGACAGAAGCTGACCTACGTTGAATATTGCATTTGTGGAGTAGTCTGCCTGCTCAACCTTGAATGGTTCGATAGCCATTCTTGCAGTAAAGGTCAGGGTCAGAAGCAGTCCTACAAGCAGTCCGTCAGGTCTGTTCTTAACAAACAGATACAGTGCCATAAGGATCAGAAATACGGTAAAGTAGGCTGCAGCCTCATAAAGCTGTGCCGGATGACGAGGGAAGGTTTCACCAAGTCTTACAAAGATTACTCCGAAATCAGCATTGGTTGGATTTCCAAGAATCTCTGAGTTGAAATAGTTTCCAACACGGATAAGTGAGCAGACAAGTGCGATTGGAACACACAGCATGTCTCCAAGCTCAAGGAACTTATACTTGTTTTTGCGCAGGAAAAACCAGGTTGCGATAACTACACCCAGTGAACCGCCGTGACTTGCAAGTCCACCCTGCCAGATTTTCAGGATTTCAATCGGATGTGACAGATAGAAGTCTGGCTCATAAATCAGACAGTGGGCAAGTCTTGCTCCGATAACTGTACCTGCAAAAATGTAAACCAGCAGTTTATCCAGATCCTCGGTCTTGTATTTTTTCTGTTTAAAAAACAACTGCATAATGATATAGCCAAGGATAAATCCGAATGAGAAAAACAGTCCATACCAGCGTATAGACAGTGGTCCTACAGAAAAAGCTATAGGATCT
>JAZRAY010000232.1:0-19122 GCA_045634805.1 Succinivibrio sp.
CGCTTGGCCTCCGACTTCCTGAGGACTTGAGCTTATCCATAAGAGTCCTAAGTCTGTCCTGTGGTGATTTACCTTCTATAATCGAGGTGTTTTTTTCAGGGGCATTATTGAGCTTGTGGTTAAGTGAAACAGCATCACTGATAGCTTTATTATCTGGCTTCTGTTGATTTTCAACCTTGATATCCTGATTCTGTTCCTGGATTCTTTGAGGTTCAATTCTGTTTTTAATAGAAAAATCACTCATGATAAGCCCCTGCCGATGCTCTTATTTATCTTTTAGATCTGCTCAAAGTGAAGCTGTTCATTTAAATGTGAATACTTGTCAGAATAAAAGAATTCTGAATCTGTAAGCTGTATATTTTATTATCAAATCTGTAGCTCAAAATTTCTAGTAAATAGTTCTCGCTTTGAGATTACGGTCAATATCAAATATCACAGGTGTGATTAAGAGCTAGTTTGTAGTGTTATGTCGTGTGTACAAGCCGTTTTTGCGGTTAGAATTGGGGCAGGACTTTTTTTGTTTAACTGTGTACAAAATTTCGGACAAAAGATCAGATTTGGTCAATCCTGTAGTTAAAAAAATTAGAAGTAACACCAATTATTAGAACATTTTGTGCAATATTTTTATGTTTGTAGTATCAATCAATCCTAAATTTTTTTTTCTTATATATAATAGTGTTAGTGAACTGTTTATTATTGGTATTTTGAGTATAAAAAAATGTACATTCAGATAAAAAAATCAAACAATACCCAGTACGTATATCTTGTTGAGTCTTTCAGAAAAGATGATGGTTCTATTGGCCATAGAACTCTCAATAAATTAGGTAAGCTTGACGATCTTCTAAAAGATGATCCGAATGCGCTTGAGAAACTGAAAAGGGATGTAAAGGCAAAGTCCGCGGAACTGAAGGGCGCCATCAAGAAAGATGTGGTTACACGTCTTAACTCCATGGCAAAAAGCTCCAGACTCAAGAAGTATGAGAACGGCTTCCCTCAGGTAAATTACGCATTTGCTATTTTCAACCATATCTGGTCTGATATTCTAAAACTTGATTACCGTCTGAACTATCTGCAGTCAAGATATCATTCAAAACTAAAGTTCTCCTTATCTGAGGTAATTCTTGCCAATCTGGTTATTTCTATTCTTGGATATGATGAAGAAGACGGCGAACTTGTATATGGTCCGGATCTTGGTTTTCTTGGTGTTAACTACACAGCTGAGCAGCTTAAGGAATACATGGCAAACTCACAGGACATTCTGAACGAGGAATCTATGTACATGTTGAGATTCATCGTTAAACAGCTGTCAAGTGAATACGATATGGACTTTTTAGGTTCTTCAATGAGTCAGTCAGGTCTGAAGCTGGATTCTGACACTCTGGAAAAACTTCAGATGTCAGGTAGTGAAACTACTGTGGATAAGGAAGAACTTATCTTCACCAAGTCTGCACGTTTCAATCAGATGTCCAGCTATCTTCGTCTGATCATGATGAAGATTATAAGATTCAAGTTAGAGCAGTCCACAAAAGAACAGTTTGACTATTCAGAAATCAGAAGTGCTCTGAGAGAGGCTATTGTTCTTGTTGATTACCCATTAATCGAAGGCGAAAGCTTCCTGTATGTTAAGAGAAACAACGGTAAGAATGTTGTTGTAATGAATAAGATTCTAAAGGCTATGGGAATGAGCCCTCTGTTTAACATTCAGGATAAGACTGAGTTAGGTCACCGTCTGCATCTTAAGTTAAAGGAAGACAGCAAGATTGTTCCTAGCTTCATTATGAAAAAGATTTAATCATAATCAGAAAAAAGAGGTTATATCATGAGGGTTCAGGGGTTATCTTCCGATGGTTCTTCTGCACCTGCTGCAGAGAGCAAGGATGATGTAAGGAATAAGCC
The DNA here is from genome assembly GCA_045634805.1 of Succinivibrio sp. Classification (GTDB taxonomy): domain Bacteria; phylum Pseudomonadota; class Gammaproteobacteria; order Enterobacterales; family Succinivibrionaceae; genus Succinivibrio. The sequence continues at coordinate 1,897 of JAZRAY010000232.1, forward strand.
TAACGATTACTGGTCAGATCAGAAGAAAGCGCAGTTTGAAAAGGAAATGTCCCGTAAGGATGGAGCAGGTTCTGAAAAGAATCAGAGTGATTCCAAGAATAAGGATTCAGACCTTTCCTCAATGTTTTCTTCCTTTGCAAAGCAGGCCAGTTCTCTGACTGGCCCCTCCGTTAACGCAGCTTCTCAGAGTTCATCTGTAGGCAGTCAGACTGAGCTTCAGCAGCTGGTAACCTCTCTTGTTGATAAGATTCTGGTGTCACAGCCAAGACTTGATGGTGCCCATCAGGTGATGCTGCAGCTTAATGACAGCGTGCTTGCCAATACCTCTATTACACTGACTCGTGATATCAGCGGAATGCTTTTTGTTAATATCGTTTCATCAGATCCTTTATCCTTCAAAAAGCTGATGGCTACCAAGGATATGCTTGAGGCTGATCTTGATTCTCATGAGAAGAATGCCTTCAGAGTTGAGGTCTCCTTTGACGGAATTGAGGCTGATGGCGTTTACAACGATATGCAGCAGAGACTAGCCTCTGACAGTGAAGCCGTATTAAAAGACGGGGATAATGATAATGTCTGAACCAGTTCCATATAACATTGAGACTCTTTCTGTGGCTCAGGCAAGACTGTTCAATTCAGTCAATGCCGTAGTCGGACCTGCCGGTAATTTTAAGTTCAGTCCACTGGCAAGCTTTGATGCGCCTGAAGTGGTTAGTGCATATCTTAATGTCAACGGTGCTGTTCTTAAGGTTTCCGCTCTGTCTGATGATTTCTTAAATGAAGAACCTCTTTTGCAGGATATAAACCTCAAATCACTTCCTTTTGAGCTTTTATCTGCAAGTCTTGAAATGATTTTTTCAAAGGAAATTGAGTATCTGTCCTCAAAGGTTAATGCATACATTACCTTCTGCGACCCTCCTATTTCCTTTACTGCAGAACACGTTATGTACTGCAGTCTGGTTCATGAGTCCTGCACTGTTCCTCTTAAAATTGAGATTCCAAATGATGATGCTGCGTTTAATCTTGCTCATATGTTTGAAAGTCTTGAGAAGAGAGGAAACGATAGTCTTGTTCATAGCTTTGCTTTTGAACTTGGCTTTGATATCGGATATGTGACCTTAAAGACACGTGATCTTAAGGATTTATCCTGTGGAGATATTCTGATACCGGATGTCTTTCTTTTTGATGCAAATCTTGTCTACGCAAAGCTTTCAAACAAATATCTGGTTTTTGATTTAGCTGAAGGTCAGGGTATTTTTAAAGGAATAAAAACAGTCCCAAACGAGGAGAATAAGAACAATATGAGCGAAAATCTTGAAGAAAACGCAATGAGCGACGGTGCTTCCGGGGTAGATGCATCCGGTTCTGTAAATACTGATGATCTGAATTTCGAGGTAGCCTTTGAGGTTGACAGAAGAACTCTGACCTATGACGAGGTGACAACCTTAAAGCCAGGTTCCGTTGTAACTCTGTCCTGTTCTAAACAGTCTCCTGTATCTATTAAGGTAAACGGAAAGGTTGTAGGTTCCGGCCGACTGGTTGACCTTGGAGATAACATTGGTGTTCAGATTACCGAACTAAAGAGCTGATTTTATGGGAAGTGATTTCAATCATTTTAACTTTCTTGTTCTCATGGCCGTAATTGGCATTATGCCAATTCTGGTCACTGTAGTTACTTCCTACTGCAAGATTGTTATTGTTCTCTCTCTAATCAGAAATGCTCTGGGTGTTCAGCAGACTCCTCCTGGTATGGTACTGGCAGCCTTGTCCATGATTCTGTCAGTGTTCATTATGGCGCCTGTTGGAAAACAGATTGTGGATGATCTTGATGGAGTTCAGTTTGAAAACCACAGTATTGTCCAAATGGTTGAGGATCTGAATAAGTATTCAAAACCTTTAAAGGACTTTCTGGTGGTAAACACTGATGTTCGCATCACCAAGACCTTTGTGACTGCAGCCAAGAAGATCTGGCCTGAAGAGATGCGAGATACAATTGATTCAAGCAATTATATTTTCGTAATTCCTTCTTTCGTCATCTCTGAGCTGACTAAGGCATTCCAGATTGGCTTCCTGCTTTATCTGCCATTTATTGCCATCGACCTGATTATATCCAACATCCTTCTGGCAATGGGTATGATGATGGTGTCACCAATGTCTATTTCTCTGCCTTTCAAGCTGATGCTTTTCGTATCATTGGATGGCTGGCTGAAGCTTACACAGGGACTTATGTACAGTTACTCGTACTAGGTATTCTAGGCAGAATATTTAAAGAGATTAAAAGATGCAAAAGCTCTTCTTTATTTTTTAAAGAGGAGCTTTGTTGTATGGGAAAGGCTCATTGTTTGAGCCTCTGACTTTTGGTTTAAAGAAGAGAGAAGAAGGTCTTCAGAAGACTCAGAGCGTATACAATGATAACAACACCGCAGACTCTGTTTATAACAGTCAGTACGCCTGAGTTAATTCTGCCGCTGAAAAGGGAGATCAGGAAAATCAGTCCCATGAACCACAGGAATGATGCCGAGATGATTCCTGACATAAATGGTAAAGCCTGATTGGAGAGCAGGGTAACATGGAATGCGCCCAGCATCATGGTTCCGTCAATGATAGCCTGAGGATTGCACCAGGTTACAAAACATGCAGATGAAATGGTTCTTCCGATAGGCATGCTCTGACCTTCCTTTCTTATCTCCTCAGCCTTGGTTTTTAAGAGACTTAAGCCGATTTTAATCAGAACTACACTACCTAAGAGCAGTATCCCCAGCTTTACGGTTTCATATTTCTCCATCAGACTTCCTATGCCGAAAAAGCAGGATGCTGATAGAGTTATGTCAAAGAAGGCAACAATAAGAGCTGTAAGAAAAGCTCTTCTTCTGGAATCATTCAGGGCTGAATTGATAACAAACAGATTCTGCATTCCAATAGGTGCCAGATAGGCAAGACCCATGGTCAGTCCCTGAAAAAAATAAGTGTACATTGAAATATACCAACCAAATTAACTATACTTTATTTATTCTTTTTTATTAAAAGGGGGAATAATCCCTTTGTTTAACTTGAATTTCAGAGATATTATATTTTTGTAAGAAAATTTGTAACCGACCAAATTAGTAGTTTTTAACCAACCAAGTTGAAAAATGAAAAACTGTATTGAAATCAGCTGGAAACCCGACAGAACCTCAAGCATTCCTGCATATCAGCAGATAATTGATTTTTTTCTTTCATCTGTAAGCTCAGGCGCCTTTGCTGTTGGCATGAGACTTCCTTCCCAGAGAAAGCTCTCCGAGCTTTTTGAAGTAAACCGCTCCACTGTCAGTACAGCAATTGCAGAGCTGTCATCCTATGGCATTATCAAAGGCAGCTATGGAGCAGGAACTGAAATTGCAAGTAACACCTGGTCGGTGCTTTTAAAGAGCAATCAGAGCTGGTCAAAGCATGTGCTCTCTGGAACATTCAAAGAGAATATCTCAACACTTCAGGTGATAAATGAGCTTGAATTTGACAGAAGTCTTCTAAGACTTGGAACCGGAGAAATCGACCCCAGACTATTTCCTGTCAAATCCTGGCAGAAGGCTTTGAGCAATGTTGGTAAAGAGGTTGTATCTCTAGGCTATCTTGAACCTTTAGGACTGTATGAGCTTCGCTGTGAAATAGCAAAGCATTTAAAGAGGATAGGTATCAATACCACTCCTGATTGTATCCTTATCACCTCAGGATCTCTTCAGGCTCTGCAGCTTATTTCAGTCTGTCTTTTAAAAAGTGGCTCAAAGGTGTTTGTTGAAGCTCCTTCTTACCTGAAATCGCTGCAGGTTTTTCAGTCCGCAGGTCTTGAGCTGACAGGTATTTCTATGGATTCTGACGGTATGGAATACTGGAAGATGCTTCCTCTTATAAAACAGTCTCAAAAGGAAAATACCTCTGTGGTCTATACCATTCCAAGCAATCACAATCCTACTGGTATCTGCATGAGCGAGGAGAGAAGACAGGAGCTATTGGAATTCTGTCTTACAAACCGAATTCCGGTGATTGAGGATGGAGCATATCAGGAACTGAGTTTTGATGATTGTTCACTTACTCCTATTAAAAGTTCTGATCACAGCGGAATGGTTATTTATCTAGGAACAGCGTCCAAAACACTGTCTCCTGGTCTTAGAATCGGCTGGCTGGTGGCACCGGAGGCTGTGGTCAAAAGATTAGGTGATGCCAAAATGCAGATGGATTATGGTGCCAGCTCTGTATCTCAGTATATTTTTCTGGAATTCCTACGTTCGGGAATGTATGACAAATACCTTGTGACCCTTAAAGAGGTACTGAAAAAACGTCTTGATAATGCACTTGGCGTGCTTGAAAGGAACTTTTCTTCAATAGCTCAGTGGACTAAGCCTCATGGAGGCTTCTATATCTGGCTTACCTTCAGATCACAGGTTAGAACTGATCTGCTTTTTAATGAGGCTATTAAGGCAAGAATTCTTTTAAATCCCGGAGATATTTACGATTTTAAAGCAAACAATTCAATCAGACTCTCTTATGCCTACATCACCGAAGGTGAATTTGAAAGAGGTGCTATTACACTGAAAAAACTGATTGAAAGGCAGCTTTCCTATACCTCCAGAAAATAGCTAGATGCTCAGGAAATTCTGGATATTATTCAATCTGTTGCCAACTGGAGTTCCCTCTGTAGCCCTCCCCTCTGGAGTAGTATTTTCTCCAAGGTAGGCCTCAGTAATAACTGATTTTAGGAAATTGCTATAGTTATCTGCGTTCTCAATGAATTGTTCTGCTGCGGTTTCAAGGTTTCCTGCTGTAAGTCCTGCCGTGGCCACGTCATAACATACCCACAGAATTGTAGTCTCCGGATCATAGGCAGTACGAAGATTCATAAACATACCTCCGGACATTCCTGCCGTGAGGATTGCAGAGAAAACATTAGGATGATCTTCAGCATTATCTCCTAGTGTTTCAACTTTTTTAAAAAACATAACTGTTTTTTCGGTAAGAGTTGCGTAGATTTCTGAGCCGTCTTTAAGAACGGTTGTAGAGATTCCGTTTTCACTGAATTCGTTTAACTTGATGATTTTAAACTGTTTTACCATGCTGTTTAGCAAGCTTACTTCCATGTTCTGCCTCTGCATTACTGATTATCTGTAAAGGACGAATCCTTATATATTCTAATTATGAATTATTGTACGAAATTAGCAAAAAATAATTCGTGCTTTTCTTCACACTTGTTGTATAAAGTAGTTACATAATATGTGAAATATATCTATTATAAAAGGAGCATATAACAAAATAAGGATTTTTATGGGGATTGACTCATGACAGAAAGAATTAATGGAAACAGTGTTGGCCAAGTCAATATCAATAATAATAACGAAGAGCAGCAGGTACCTGTAAACAATGCAGTTCGTCCTGAGGTTAATTCAATTGTAAATAATGTCAGAGATCAGCATCAGGCTGTAAATAATCTGATTCAGGATGATCCTGTAAATGTGCTGGATAATCTTCCAGATATTATGGACGTCGATGAGAATGAAAATCCTCAGGGACGTGCAGGAGTTCATGAGCTGAATGCTGATACGATACTGGGACATGCAAAGTCTTTAAATGTAGGTCATCAGGAAATCTCCGAGCTGGATGATAAACTTTTCGTAACCAGTTTCGTTCGTGAGACTGAAGGTCAGGTACGAACAGGCAGTGCATGTCCAAATCTTGCAAAACTGCAGAGTCTGGCATCAGACTGTGATGTTGAGTTTAAGATTAACTGTGCAAAGAATGTTAAAAACATCGGAGCTGCAAAGGATCTGCGTGTTCTTTACAATGCTTCAACCAACAATGCGCAGAGAGCCTATGTTGATCTGATAGTTGCAAATCTATATGCTCACGCTTTTGCAAACGAAATCAATAAAAAACTTCCTGCTCAGAATAGAGATGCTCAGCTTGCAAAGAATCTGCAGGCTCTGATCGGCAATATGATCGCCGCTGCTTCTCTTGATGAATTTGCTGCAGCTAAGACTGAACTTATGACACTGGTTGCTCAGAAAACGATAAATCTTCCAGCAAATACAACTCAGAAGATCGTTGATCAGATGAACAACCTTGCAGAATCTCTTGCACTGAACAAGGAAGCAGCCAACAGAAAGATCACTAATCTTGCAAACAGCTTCAAAGAGGCTGCAGACAATATTTCCAAGGCTGATCCTGAGCTTTTAAAGTCAAAGAGCAACCTCTTTGTTTCAAACAGAACTCATGGCTTTATACCAACTCAGTGCGGTGTTATTTCAAATTACATGTTCAATGCGGACAAGAATCTTGACTACGCCTCATTTGAAACAAGCAAGATAAAAATCAGTAAGCTTTTAAGTGAAAAGGAAGAGCTTGATAGAATCCTGAAAGATCCTAATCTTAAGGGCTACACTGTCGAGCAGATCAGGCACAGAATCAAAACCGAAGCCTTTGGTAACGAACATCTTTTAACTCAGCTTAAGAGATATGAGGACAAGTGCTTTGGTGAGCTTCAGTCCAGAGTCGAAGAACTGTTCAATCGTCCAGGAAAGAATGATGCCTTTGCCAATGAGATGATGGGCATCTTCAGCTCTCTTTCAAGAGATCTTACCTCAGAGAAGGTTTCTGATTTACTGAATATTCTAAGAGAGAAGTTCAATTCCTTTGATCCTGCAGCTCATGAGGGCTTTTCTGACAGTCTGAATTTCAAAACCCTGAAGGCTCTTATTTTAAAGACAGGTGAGAATCAGACTCTAAGAGAGAACTTTTCTGAAGTTTCAAAACTGCTTGCCCAGACCAGATACTCATTCAAGGGCTTTAACAGCTTAGGTAATCCTACTGCTGTAACAGAACTGCAGAAGATTAACGCTGCAGTATCAGTACTCGAAGAGTTTGCTGCTGCATTATCCAACCCTGAAAGGTCACAGGCGCTGATTGAATCCAAATACAATGCAGCTCTTACCAACAGTCATTCAAAGCAGGCTTTCTTCAAGATCACAACTGCTCTTGCAAGAAATACCAATGTTCCTGCACTCAAGCAGCAGTGCGGTTTTGCTAAGAACATGCTGGCAGTAAGAGATGCTGTTGAGATCATCAGAACCAAAAATGCAGCTTTACCAGCAGGTCCTGACTATGGTGCAGATACTGCGGAGATTGTTGAACTGCTCAATAAGATCGGTACATCTAATATTACAGAGATTAACTCTGGGGATTTAAAGAGGCTTTTAGCCTTTGCCGTCAATGTGCCTCTTCCTGAGCTGGACGCTATCTGGAATACCGTTCTGTACGCAGCATACCATGCTGCAATGCAGGAGCAGATTGTTGCAGGAGCAATTAACGACGCTCCTGCTCGTATCTATCAGGGTAATGCTGATGGTAATGCTCCTGATGCAGGAGAGAAGTCAAGAGATGATTTCATTGCTTCTCTTGATGTAAATGTTAGAACAAGACTTGAGGCTACCCTGACCGGTCTTGTAAGAGAGTCCGATCAGACAAAGACTGTTACAAAACTGGCTGAAAGTCTCAACGCCAAGCTTGATGACAAGAAGGCTCTGAATACAGTTCTTGTTGCCTCTGACAAGGGTAGAAGTCTTCTTGCACTAAAGGAAATGCGTCAGGATATCTATACCTTTGGAGACAAATGGTCCTTCAGTGCCTACGATGATATCAGTGATCCTGATGAGATTATCAGAATCGGAATCAACAAGGACAGAGTTGCAGATGGCGTAAACAGCCAGCATAAGATAACCGATGAATACGCCGCTCTGCAGAAGAAACTTGATTCAACTATCTGTATGCCAACTATTTCTGAACTTCTGTCAGCTCAGAAGCTTGGACCTACAGATTCTGTAAAAGGTGAGAATGTTGCGGCTACTATTTCTCTGTTAAAAGAGAATCTGGTGGATGATGCCTCACAGCTTGATCAGGCAACCTTAAGCAGCTACGGAATTGATAACAAAGAGCTTATCACCGTATCAAAAGAAGATATGAACTTTGCCAAGGATTATGCTGATTATCTTTTAAGTCAGAATGAAGCATATCTTCTGGGAGGAGAAGTTCCTGCTGATAATCGTTTTACTGATGAGAATGTAGCTGCTTTCCAGAAAAAGTGTAAGAATGCGTTGGACAAGCTTGAGGAGGTTCTTGCAAGTCAGGTTAACCAGAATCCTCTGTCTAAGGTTACCAAGCTGCTGCTCAAAAAATATACGCAGATTTCAACCATGCTCAATGGTAACGCCATGGCTTCATTCAGAGCAACTCTGGAATTCAAGTCTAATCACCAGATTGACCCTGATACTGCTTCCGCTGATGATATCAGAGATATGCAGCGAGGTATCATGGCTCAGTCCAGAATACTGCAGAATCAGTACTTCGATGCTCTTATCAACGGTAATCTGCATACACAGGAAAACTGTGTAAATCAGATTATCAGCAGTCTTACAACTGCGATTGAGCTGTACGATGCCGATCAGATATCTGTACTTTCAGATGTTGTAACCGAGAAGCCTCTGTCTGTTGCTGAAAAGAAGGAGCTTATAAGCAATCTTAAGATTCTGGATCAGAATATTGATACCAACTCCTTTACCGAGGTTCCAGAAGATCCTGAAAACGGCAAGACAGCCTTCAGTAAAGATCTTCATGAGCTTTCAACCTTAGATGGAGAAGCTTTCACAGAGAAACTGAATGCCTTTATCGGTGGTCATCTGACCTTAGATACAACTACCAAGGCTGATTCGCTACTGGTATACAAGAGCTTTGAGAACAGACATGCTAACGATGCAGCCCAGAATTCTGCTTCCCTTGCTCTGTCTCAGACTGCAATGGAGGCTGCTGAGGGCAGCAATCTTCACAAGATTAAGACAGCCTACATGGGAGGCTATGGAAATACTTCTCTGAACAGAGAGGCTGAGGCTATTGATACAAGACTTACCCAAAGTGAAAGTGAGCTGGTAAGACCTCTTTCTAATAAGCTTATGAACAACGGTGATGTCCGTGATGAGGTAAGACTTGCATCAAGCTACGCTGCTGCAAAGCTTGGCTATGCAGGTAAGAAAGAGCTGTATGAGGCATATCAGAGTTCTAAGACTTCTAAGGCAGAGAAACTGAGAATTGAAAATCAGATGGTAAACTGCCTCAAGGTTCGCGGCTTTGATACCAATCTGGCCAGAATGCTTTCCAAGGCAAGACTTATCGAGCCTTCAACACAGTTTGCTCTGACCAAGCTGTTCAGAAGCGTTAAGTCTCATTTCTTCTCATTCTTTAATGACCTGAGAGGCATCTACAGATCTGCAAAAATTTTCTTCGGAGGTCTGCCAGATGATGAAGCAGAGAAGAGAGCTCATGATTTCCATGAGTATCTGCCAGCCTTAAAGGAGACTGTATCCAGAATCGGAGAGAATGAGATCAGATATGTTACCCAGAACATGGATTTTAAGGTATCCTTCAATCCACTCGCGGGGCTTGATTTGATGACCGGTGGTACGCTTGATAAGAACGGACTGCTGAAACTTAAGGCATCTCTGGCTTTAAAATCCAATGCCGCCATGGTGATCTCAAGAAATGCTGAGGGCAAGATTAACCTGTTTATCAATGCAAGTATCCTGAAGGTCGGCGTTGAAGCTGAGGCTTCCTTCAAACCTGCAATTGCAGGTGGAGCAAAGGCTACTGTCGGTGTAGGCGGCGGTGTAGACCGTGTACTTGAGCTTAAGTTCGATACCGACGATGAAGCCGCTGCATTCCTGTGTAAGATGTATACAGCTCAGCTTTCTGATGAGGATGTGCGTATGGCATCTGATGCTTCATCAGGAAACACATGGAACATTAACGGAAAGGCACAGGTTAAGGCAAGCTTACATAAGATTGTTCAGGGCTTCCTGCATCATGAGGAGCTGGATAAGATTAACAATGAAAAGGATGATGATGCTAAGAACAAGCTCGTAGAACAATATGCAGAGAAGCATCCTGTAATGAACAATATAGTCAAATTTACAGATCTTGGTTCTGTTGATCTTTCCTACAGCTTCAGCGTTGAGGGAACCAATAAGATTGATAATACCGGATCAACACAGGAGAAACGTACTGTTCATGTAATCGGCAAGAAGATCAAGCTGATTGATCTTAAATCCGGTTCACATAAGATTGATTACTCCAAGGATGATCTTGGCGTAAAGGATATGTTCGATGTTAAGGATGCCTTTGATTTTGCAAAGGATACTTTAATCCCAGGCAAAATTAAGAGCGATCATCAGGATGATCCTGAAAAGGCCAAGAAGTTTAAAGAGAATGTTGAAAGTATCTCCAAGAAAATTGATAAGGTTAACCAGTTTAACAGTGATATTTATCGTGTGGAGCATATAACCTCAAGACATATCTCTGCAACTACCGGCAACATTGACGCCGCATCTGATAAGAGTATTGCCAACAAGCTTACAAAAGATGATCTTGATAACATGGAGGCAAATGGTCTTATCAACCCTGCTATCAGAAGCAAGCTTGAGGCAATGATTAAGAAAGGCGAAATTGTTCAGGTCACCTTTGTAAGAACCTTAAAGAACTCTGTTATTGAGAACTTCAGGGATGATAAGGAGCAGCTTGAAAAGGCAGTCAAGAATGTAAAAGACAACTTTATTCTTTCTGATGTGATTATTGAAACCAAGGGTGGTCCATCTTCTACCATTACTAATGATGACTGGTTGAGCATTGTATCTGGAGGCTATGCTAGCTACAAGACTGAGAATAAGTCAAATTCAAATTATGTTATTAACATAAAGGCAACCAACCTGTAATCAGTATTGAGACTGGATGGTTTTAAGATGGGGGAGGATTAGTGTAGAAATACACAACTCTTCCTGATAGAACAAAAAAGGATCGAACTTAATATTCGATCCTTCTCTTTTGGTATGAGGTTAAATACGGCTTCTGAAAGGTTTTACGTCACGCTTTTCCTTTCCTGTGTATACCTGACGAGGTCTGCCGATTCTGAAGTCCTCATTGGTATGCATTTCATTCCAGTGGGTGATCCAGCCGATGGTTCTTGCCAGCGCGAAGATTACGGTGAACATTGAAGTTGGAATGCCGATAGCGTTAAGAATAATACCTGAGTAGAAATCAACGTTTGGATACAGATGTCTGGTTACAAAGTATTCATCGTTTAAGGCAATCTTCTCAAGCTCGGTTGCAATCTTCAGAAGTGGATTGTTGTCAATATGAAGTGCATCAAGTACTTCATGACAGGTGTCTCTCATAACAATTGCACGAGGATCAAAGGTCTTGTACACACGATGACCAAAGCCGAACAGTCTGAACGGATCATTCTTGTCCTTGGCTCTTGCAATGTATTCAGGAATTCTGTCAACAGAACCGATTTCCTCAAGCATACGCAGACATGCTTCATTAGCACCGCCATGAGCTGGTCCCCATAAGGAGGCTACACCTGCTGCAATACATGCGTATGGGTTTGCACCTGATGAACCTGCCAGACGAACTGATGAGGTTGATGCGTTCTGCTCATGGTCTGCATGAAGTGTGAAAATTCTGTCCAGAGCTTTTTCAACAATAGGATTAACCTTGTACTCCTCACATGGGGTAGAGAACATCATGTGCAGGAAGTTTGCTGTATAGCTCAGGTCATTTCTTGGGTAAACAAATGGATGACCGATTGAGTACTTATATGACATAGCTGCCAGAGTAGGCATCTTTGCAATCAGTCGTACTGCAGTAAGTTCACGATGCTCTGGATCGTAAATATCAAGCTTGTCATGATAGAAGGCAGATAGAGCTCCTGCAACACCGCACAGCACAGCCATAGGGTGAGAGTCACGTCTGAAAGCCTGGAACAGTGATTCCATCTGAGTATGTACCAGAGTGTGGTGTTTTACTCTGTGTACAAATTCCTGATACTGCTCTTTGGTTGGAAGCTCTCCCTTAAACAGCAGATAGCAGACCTGCAGATAGTCGCATTTGGTTGCAAGCTGGTCGATTGGATATCCTCTGTAAAGAAGAATACCATTCTTACCATCAATGAAAGTAATCTTTGAGGTACATGATGCGGTTGATACAAAGCCAGGATCATAGGTGAAATAACCCTGCTTGCCTAATTCTCTGATATCAATTACTTCAGGACCGATAGCTCCTTTTAGAATAGGAAGCTCAATAGGATCCTTTCCTGGAATGATAAGAGTTGCATACTTGTCTAAAGCAGGTAGTTTTTCTTCTATTGCCATTATGATTTTTCCTTATCATTTGTTTAATAAACAAAACGCATTCGCCATGATTTCATTGTAAACACATTCTCATAAATGTATAGATAATTGAAAATATTGGCACTTTGCACTGTTATAGAGCGCACGCTTGTGGTTCATTTTGTCTATCTGTTCCATATTTACTCAATTTTGTATATGCTAGCAGGAATATCTAAGTTAAGAGTTAGCTATGAAAGAAGTAATTATGGAAAGAAGAATTCTTTTAACCGAGTGTAAGGATGATGTTGGTCTTATCGCTAAGATTACCAATGTCTGCTTCCTGTTTCATATGAACGTAATTCGTCAGGATCAGTTTGCTTCACATGAAGATAACAGATTCTTTATGAGAACTGTTATTGAAGGCAACTTCAGTGATGAAAAGATTTCCGAGACTCTAATCAATACTGTTATCAACGTTCTGCCTGATGGCGCTATTGTACGTCTTAAGGATGAATCAAAGCGCAGACTGTGCGTGCTGGTAACCAAGGAATCTCACTGTCTTGGTGAACTTCTGATGAAATCCTATTCTGGTGCAATGAATGCTGATATCGCACTGGTTGCAGGTAATTATCCGGAACTAGGTGCTCTTGCTGAGAAGTTTGGCGTTCCATTCAAGCTTGTTTCCTGTGATGGCATTACCAAGGAAGAGCAGGAAAAGAACATGATGGATGTAATTGACGAGTGCAATCCTGATTATGTGATTCTGGCAAAGTATATGAGAATTCTTTCTCCAAACTTTGTAAATCATTATCCACTGGGTAAACTCATTAACATTCACCACTCATTCCTACCTGCATTTATCGGTGCAAAGCCTTACCATCAGGCTTACGACAGAGGTGTGAAGATTATCGGTGCAACAGCTCACTTTGTAACCAACAACCTCGATGAAGGTCCTATCATTGAGCAGGATGTTATCAAGGTAAACCATCGTTACGATCCTCAGACTCTTGCCAAGGCAGGTCATGATGTTGAGCAGATGGTTCTGATGAGAGCTGTTAACAAGGTTCTAGATGACAAGGTATTTATTCACGGCAATAAGACTGTAGTTTTCTAAAAAATAATATTTTTTTGTAAGGCACTATATATTTCGGTATACAGTGCCTTTTTTGTGTCCGAAAAAAATAATCTGAGAACCAGATCTGACAATGGAAATGATTTTATAGACGATAAAATAAATGATATGATAAATGACAATATAAATGATAAAATAAGTGATATGATAAATGATAAGATAAAGTAGATAAACTGTCGAGGTCATTTTATGGACAAAAGAGAAGCTGAGGCTGTCGAGTTCAAAAGATCTACAACCTACTTAAGAGAAGGTATTATTTCGCTTTGTTCCATGCTTAACAGGAATAAAAAAGGAATAGTTATTTTCGGCGTAAGGGAGGACGGTGAAATATGTGGTCAGGAGGTTGGAAAGCAAACACTCTCAGATATTTCACAGGAGATTGAACTTAACTTAAAGCCTATTCCAGAAGTATCCATAAATGTTGAGAGTTTCGATGGCAAGGATGTTATCAGAGTTGGTGTTTCAGGTTCAGATACTCCTTATCAGGCATATGGTCGCTATTACGATAAGGTAGATGATTCCTATACTGTAATGGACTCAGTCTCGCTCTGGAAAGTCTTTGATTCAAAAAGAAAAACATATTCAAGGTGGGAGAAACAGCCAACATATTTTGATGAGGAATATGTTAACGAGGAGCTGCTGCTTCAGTACATTCACGATGCAAATGACAGGGGGCGTCTGAATTATGTGTTCAGGAACGCAAATGATACTCTAAGCAAATTAAATCTCATAAGCAGCGATGGTTTACTGAATAATGCAGGATATTTTCTGTTCGGAAAAAATGGACCTGTTTTGCTGAAGGAAGTTACATATCCGACTGATGAACGCAGATCTTTTTCTGATATGAAGCAGTTTAAGGGAAACATCCTTGAGTGTATTGATGAGGGACTTAAATACATTAAAGACAGCATTCACTATAAGGAACAGGTAATTGACAGCAGACGACTGTTTATTCCAGAAATCCCGATTGAGGCCATAAGAGAAATTCTGATAAATTCCTTTGTGCACTGTCATTATCATGAAGGTGATTGTATCGAGATTTCAATTACCAGTTCAAAAATCAGAATATATAATCCTGGCGGAATTTTAGATAACATAAATCCGCTTGATTTTTCCTCTGGAAAAACAGGATGTAAAATCCGAAATCCTCTGATTGCCTCTGTGTTGTATAAAAACGGGATGGTTGAAGCCCGTGGTTTGGGATTTGACAGGGCATTTAAGCTCTGCGCTGATAACAATATTGAGTACGAATACAACAATGATGAAAACGGATTTACTTTCATATTCAAGAGGCCTTTATCTGCCATAAATAAAGATCAAAAATTCGTAAACACGAGAGCTAATCCAGTTGATAGGAAACTTATAAAGCTTCTGACAGATAACCCTTATGCATCATTGGCTGAGCTTGCAAAAAAATCAGACAGGTCGGTCGCAACAATTCATCGTCATTTAAGCAGACTTGTTCTGGATGGAAAAATAGAGAGAAAAGGTTCCAGAAAGACAGGGTGCTGGCAGGTTACCGCGCTGAGTCGTCAATAGTACTTCTGGATAGGCAAGCATACAGGCAGTCAGCCAGGATCGGCAGTCTGCCTGTCAGTGTGTATTAAGGGGCCAGTCTTACAGGAGTCTGCCAGACGTCATCTTTTAACTCATAGATGAATCTGTCGTGCAGTCTGTTCTCTCGACCCTGCCAGAACTCAACCTTATTGAATTTCACTTTGTATCCGCCCCAGAATGAAGGTAGAGGAATTTCTCCGTTCTTGAACTTTTCCTTCATCTCAAGGAACTTGCTCTCAAGAATTCCTCTTGCTGAAATCAGATGAGACTGGTTTGATGCCCATGCTCCGATCTGACTTCCTCTAGGTCTTGAGTGGAAATACTTTAAATCCTGAACTGTTGACTGTCTTACTGCTTCACCAATGAACATAACCTGACGTTCAAGCATGTACCAAGGGAAGAGCAGACATACCTTTGGGTTATTCTTGATGTGCTGAGCCTTACGTGAGCCCAGATTTGTGTAAAATATCAAATTTTCACGATCATAGTCTTTTAGAAGAACCATACGTGAATAAGGCTGATTGTTTTCATCGACTGTGCTTACAACAACGCCGTTTGGGTCATATATCTGTGAATCAATGGCCTGTTTAAGCCATTTTTCAAATAGATCAATCGGATGCTCAGTCAAATCAGACTCTTCAAGTCCACCCTGAGTGTAACTTCTTCTTAAATCTGCAACATCAATCATTTCTAATTGCCTTATAAATTAAACAAAAAAATGTGATTTACTCAAAATACGTGAATTTTTGTATATATCAAGTATCAATTCTACATTTTATGTCACATTTGTTTAGTAACTATAGGTACATAATGGTAAAATCTTATTGTATAAGAAAATTATTACTTAATTGTAATTTTGTTCATAAAAATAGTTGAAGAAATTTAGGTGCTCAAATGAATAATTATCCAAAGACCGCATTGGTCGTAAATTGCGGAAGTTCTTCAGTAAAATTCGCTATCTTAGATCCTAAAGATGGCCATGTTTTTCTAAATGGTATTGCTGAGGCTCTAGGCCTTGAAGATGCCAGAATCTCATGGAAGTTCAATGGTGGGGATAAAACAGAACAGTCTTTAGGTGCTGGCGCTGATCACAAGAAGGCACTTGAGTACCTTGTTAAGAATGTTTTAGCAAAGGATCAGGCTCTACTTGATTCTATTGTTGCATGTGGTCACAGAATCGTTCAGGGTGGCGATATTTATTCAGAGCCAACTCTAATCAACGATGAAGTTGAAGAGAATATCAGAAAGGTTATTCCTTTTGCTCCTCTTCACAACCCAGCTCACCTTTTAGGTATCGACGCTGCAAGAGCAAGTTTCCCTTCAATTCCTCATGTTGCTGTATTTGATACTGCATTCCATCAGACCATGCCTCCAAAGGCTTACAGATACGCAATTCCAGAGGAATACTATACCGATCTTCACCTACGTAAGTACGGTGCTCACGGTACTTCTCACATGTTCCTGTCACAGGAAGCTGCAAAGCTGTTAGGCAAGCCTCTTGAGCAGGTTAACATTATTACCTGTCACTTAGGTAACGGTGCTTCTATTTCTGCTGTTAAGGGCGGCAAGTGTATCGATACTTCAATGGGTCTAACTCCTCTTGACGGTCTGATCATGGGTACCCGCTGCGGTAGCATCGATGCTTCAGTTGCATTCTTCCTATGCGACAAGATGGGTATGACTCCAGAAGAGGTTAAGGAAGTATTCAACAAGAAGTCAGGTATGATGGCTGTAAGTGGTGTTTCATCTGACTTCCGTCCAATTGTTGCTGGTATGAAGGAAGGCAATGAGAGATGTAAGCTTGCTCTTGAGATGTATGCTTACAGATTAGCTAAGTTCATCGCTTCTTACTATGTACCACTAGGACATGTTGATGCAATCGTATTCTCAGGCGGTGTTGGTGAGAATGGTCCTGTAACCCGTAAGTTAGTTCTAAAAGAGTTAGAAGAGTCATTCGGCATCAAGATTGATGAGGCTGCAAACGAGCACGCTAAGGTATTCATGGGCGTTGACAAGCAGCTTATCACTGCTCCAGATTCATCAGTTAAGGTATTTGTTATCGCTACAAACGAAGAGCTGATGATTGCACGTTCTGCAATGAGCTTTGTTAAGTAATTCAGTTTAGAATTCAATCAGACGCTCAGTCTTTTAAAAGGCTGGGCGTTTTTAATTTCTCCTCTTTATTCTCCCCTCAATAAATAGCACTGATATAGAAAAAACAGTGACTGTAACCTCTTAATTTTTCTAAGGTTTATCTATATTTTTAAAAAGAGAATTTTGCTCAAAAAATGTTGTTTAAAACTGTGATCTCACTGAAATCTTAATCGTGGATTTCTCCTATACTCAAAAATGCTCCCCAAA
>JAZRAY010000233.1:0-9045 GCA_045634805.1 Succinivibrio sp.
CGTACATACCCACGCCACGAGCTGAAATATCGGTAATCTCGGTGTTGGTTGAGAAACCTGGAGCGAAAATCAGGTTCAGAGCTTCTGAATCGGAAAGTCTATCAGCAGCACCTTCATCCATCAGACCTTTCTTAACAGCAACAGCTCTCAGAATATCAGGATCCATACCCTGGCCATCGTCCTGAATCTGCAGAAGAATATGGTCACCCTGCTGAGAAGCTCTCAGTAATACCACACCTGTCTCAGGTTTACCGACTGCGACACGGTCTTTAGGATCTTCAATACCATGGTCACAGCAGTTACGAACCATGTGAACCATTGGATCTGCAAGAGCATCAACCAGGTTCTTATCTAATTCTGTATCTTCACCCTCCATTCTCAGCTCGATCTTCTTGCCAAGCTTACGAGCAAGGTCACGAACAACACGAGGGAATCTGCCGAATACTTTCTTAACAGGCTGCATTCGGGTCTTCATAACAGAATTCTGAAGTTCAAGAGTTACAACATCCAGATTGGAAATTGCCTTTGACATATCCTGATCTGAACGTCTTGAAGCCATGTTAACCAGACGGTTACGAACAAGCACAAGCTCACCGACAAGATTCATGATGTCATCAAGAACCTGAGTTTCCACACGTACGGTGGTATCAACCTCAGGAGCTGCCTTTGCGGCATCAGGCTTTGCTGCAGGTTTAGCGGCAGCAGGAGCAGCAGGAGCTGCTGGAGCTGCGGCAGGAGCAGCAGGTTTAGGAGCTGGTGCAGGTGCAGGAGCTGGTGCTGGTGCTGCAGCAGGTGTAGCAGCTGGAGCTGCGTTCTTAGCAGCCTCACTCTGTGCTGTTGCCAGCATCTTGTCAAAATCAGCATCGGTTGCATCTGCAGCCTTGTTTTCATCACCATCAGCGCCAGGAGCATGGCCCTTGCCATGCAGCTGATCTAACAGTGCTTCGAATTCGTCTTCGGTAATATCATCAACATCACCTGCTGGAGCTGCAGGCTCTGGCTCTGGAGCAGGAGCTGGAGTTGGCTCAGGAGCTGGAGCTGGGGCTGCTGCGGCAGGAGCTGCTGCAGGAGCTGCGCCACCGGCTGCTAGAGCATGTAATCTGTCGATAAGGTCCTGAGGAGCTGGATCTGGCTGCTGGGCATTCTTAACAGTATCGAACATTGATGTGATTTCATCATATGCCTGCAGTACGGCATCCATCAGATCAGGAGACATTGAAATGCGGGCATTACGCAGTTCGTCGAACAAGCTTTCTGCAGCATGACAGATGTTAACCAGATTTGTTAACTGAAGGAATCCAGCACCACCCTTAACAGTATGGAAACCTCTGAAAATAGCATTAAGCAAATCCTTATCATCAGGTGTTTTTTCGATCTGGACTAGCTGTTCGTTAAGATTTTCAATAATCTCACCAGCTTCTACTATAAAGTCTTGTAGAATTTCCTCATCCATTTTCAGGTCTCCGTTATTATTAGAATCCTAAACTTGCCAGCAAATCATCCACATCATCCTGAGTTGCTGCAATTTTATCTGACTTGAGTACATCTCCAGTTGCAGGTCCCTGAGGAGAAATTCCATTTACAGCATCGCTGTTCTCAAGGATCGAGTTCTTTTCCTCATCACTAAAGTGGGTCAAGAACTGCAACAGTTTGTCTTCAACCTCAGATACAAGAGTAATCACGTTCTGAATCAGCTGTCCGGTTAAGTCCTGATAGTCCTGAGCAAGCAGAATCACATTCAACTGTTCGGAAACTCTTGCCGCATTATCCTTCGTATCGTGAATCAGGGTATCTACATTCCTGCACAGAGACACAAAATTATCTCTGTTGATTCTGCCTTTCATCAGCGAATCCCATGCAGGTAGAAGCTTTTCTACCGAATCATTCAGTGTTTTTACCATCGGAGCACATGCCTCAACCGCATCCAGTGTTTTCGAGGCAGCGGCATCCGTCATCTGAATTATTGAGGTTAGTCTCTCTGACGCTCTTGGCATATCAACGTTCGCAATAACTCTTAAGCGCTCGTCCTCGGCAAACCTTTTGATAGCCTCATGCAAATCTCTAGTCAGATTACCAACCTGCTCATAAACCTCATCATTTTTCTGCTGACTAAAGTTCTTCGAAAGTACCAGAAGCTTATCTTCCGCCTGCTCCTGCATACCACTTTCGAGCAAGTCTTTAATTTCTTCTAGATCTGCCACAGTTAATTTTCTGTGCTCTTCTCTAGACATAGCAGTCCTTACTCGAATCTTTCAAAGATCTTGTCTAGTTTTGTCTTCAGAGTTGCAGCTGTAAATGGCTTAACAATGTATCCGTTAACACCTGCTTTAGCAGCTTCAACGATCTGCTCTCTCTTAGCCTCTGCGGTAACCATCAGAACTGGCATTGCTTTTAGTTTTGGACTCTGACGGATAGCTTTCAACAAGTCAATACCCTGCATAATAGGCATGTTCCAGTCGGTAACTACGAAATCAAAGTCACCAGCTTCAAGCATAGGAAGCGCAGTTGCACCATCATCCGCCTCGTGAGTGTTGTTAAATCCAAGATCACGAAGAAGATTTTTGATGATTCGACGCATGGTTGAGAAGTCGTCTACAATAAGTATCTTGATATTCTTATCCAAGATAGTCTCCTTTTTACAGTTAAGCCTGTAATATTGGTATACCTCTATACTTATAGGGCCTAAGTCGTTAAAAAACCACTTAAATAGTATAAAAGTGTTAAATTAAACCTATTTTCCACTCCAATCTTTTAGCATTGATCGCAATCTTGCCATCGATTGAGACATCAGCTGACAGATTCTCGATTCACTCAGTTCCAGTACCTGTCCTATTTCCTTTAAATTCAGTTCCTCGTCATAGTACAGTGCTAGAACCTGCTGTTCTCGCTCTGGTAGTTTCTGTATAGCTTCTGCAAGTGAACGTTTAAACTTCGATGTTGCAAGAAGATCAAACAGCTTGTCTTTTCTGTTGTCATTCCCCTCTGCTATTACATCGTCAGTTACTCCAAGATCTTCAATACCAACCATCTGGCTAGAGGATGTATCCAGTAGCATCTGGTTGTACTTATCCAGATCTACTCCCAGTTCGTCTGCTATTTCTGTATCTTTTGGTTCTCTACCTAACTGGTGAGATAGTTTTGTTATTGCGCTCGAGATACTTCTCGCATTCTGATGAACAGAACGTGGTGCCCAGTCGTTCTGTCGCATTTCGTCAATCATCGCACCTCTTATTCTTATGGAAGCGTATGTTTCAAATACTGCACCGTGCCCATCTTCAAAGTGGGTTATCGCATCCATAAGTCCAATCATTCCTGACTGGATTAAATCATCAAGTTCTACGCAGGCAGGCAATCTGGCCTTAAGATGCAAGGCAATCCTTTTGACCAGAGGCGCATAAGTATCCACCATCTGGGCCATATCGATCTGGACCTGTGCCTGATAGGCCTTAGCGCCATTTACCAATCCTGCCATAAAACTTTCTTTTTCTTTAAATTTAATATCTTATATATATAAGAATAATTGTTATTATTAATTTTTCTTGTCGGCGGAGATCAAATTTTCAACAAAAAATTCAAGATGACCGCCCGCTACATCAGGAATTGGCCAGGTTGTAATTCTGTTTGCCAGAGTCTTAAATGCTCTTGCAGCAGGAGAAGTCGGGAACAGATCAACCACGCATGAACGCTGTCTGATGGACTTTCTCATGTTCATATCAACAGGAATACAGGCCACTAGCTCCAAGGTAGCATCAATAAATCTTTCTGTAACTGCAACCAGTTTCTGGTACATCAGTTTACCTTCATCAAGAGAATGAAGCTGGTTACCGATAATCTTGAACTTCTTTACTCCATAATCTCTTGATAGAACCTTCATCTGAGCATAGGCATCAGCAACAGATGTAGGCTCGTTACATACAACCATCAGGACATCCTGAGCAGCACGGCAGAAGGAAAGAACCATGTCAGAAATACCTGCGGCAGTATCAACGATAAAGTAATCGATATCTTCATTTAAGGTTGAGAATGCTCTGATCAGACCTGCGTGCTGTTCAACAGACAGCTCAACCATCTGCTTTAGACCAGATGATGCAGGAACGATTCTCAGTCCATGAGGACCTGTCTGCAGAATATCCTGCAGTTCGCACTCACCGTTGAGAACGTGACCAAGATTCTTGTCTACTTTAAGACCAAGCATAACGTCAATATTAGCCAGACCTAAGTCAGCATCAAAAAGCATTACCTTTTTTCCCAGAAGAGTTAAGGCAACTGCAATATTTAAAGACACGCTTGATTTACCAACACCGCCTTTTCCACCTGTTACAGTGATAACCTTTACTTTACGTTTGTTGGTTTTTTCGTCGATAGCCATTTGATTACCTTCTAATAATAAATAAAACCTTTTATAAGACAGACTGCTCTAAGGCAAACTTCGCTACATCACTTTCAACACTGCTTAAAGCCTTGATTGCAAGTGCCCTGGCATCAGGGACCTCAAGATCCTCCGGCACTCTCTGTCCGTCTGTAACATATGAAAGCATCAGTTTCTGCTTGATGCATAGGGATAAGGCATCAGCCAAAGACTCGCTTTCATCAATTTTAGTTAGAATTATTCCTTTAAGTCCGATATTTGAGAAATGCTCATAGGCATGCTCTAAAACCTTTCTCTGAGCTGTTGCCGGCAGTACAAGATAGTGTTTCATCTTGAGTCTTGACTGCTTTTTCAAAGCATTTACCTGACTTTCAAATCTCTCATCATGCAGACCTACACCTACGGTATCAACCAGAACCAGACTCTTATCCCTCAGGGTATAAAGCATTTCTGGAAGTTCATCGATTGACTTGATGGCAAAGGTCGAACATCCCATGATTCGACCATAGGTCTTTACCTGTTCAACAGCGCCTATTCTGTAATGATCAGCAGTAATTAAGGCAACTCTGTCAGGACCGTATTTCATGACAAATCTGGCAGCAAGCTTGGCAATAGTAGTAGTTTTACCAACACCTGCAGGGCCAATTAAGGTAACGATACCGCCATCGGTTACAATTTCATCGCTACCGGTTTTAATTCTTCTTTCAAGATTCTGAGCAAGCTGACGCCATGCAAAATTGAATGAGGCATCAGAATCAATACTCTCTGATAATTCGTTTGAGATTGACTTATCAAAGCCAGATGACAGTAAGAGCTCATAAATCATTGCTTTGACAGGCTCTTCTCTCTTTTTGGTATCAGACATCAGACCTGCAAGCTCAAACTGCAGAAGACGTCTTATAGAGTCAACATCATGGCGAAGCTGTTCAATCTCTGTTTTCTCTGATTCAGATTCTTTTGATATGTAAGAGGAAATACCGTGTGAAGTCTCAACCTTCTTTTCCTTTTTCTTCTCTTCCTCTTTAATAAACAGATCACGAAGTCCGGTCTGTTCTGATAAAGGTGCAGGGGCTTTGGCTTTAGTCTTCTGAGGCTGTGCCTTGGCAGTCTTTTTCTGTGCTGCAGGTTCACTCCCCTGCTGCTGGCGCTCTAAAATCTCCAAGAGGCTCTTGGCAAAAGCTTCAGACTTGCTGCCGCCTACTGTCTTTGAGGAAAGTTTACTCTCAGGTTTAGACTTTGGTGATGAGCTTAAAGTTACCTCATCATCGGCAATAATTCTTGATAATGGTGAATCGTCATGAATATTGGAGGTGATCTGTCCTTTCTGCTTTGCAGAAGTCTTCACAGGAGCTGCGACGACATCGCCTTCGATTCCTGCGATTATTTCCACGTTAGGACCAACGCGTTTGTTAGACATGATTACAGCCTCTGCGCCCAGCTCTTCCTTAATCTTAGCCAGTGCAGTTCGCATGTCCTTTGCAACAAAGCGCTTAAGTTTCATTCTCTATCAGTATGCTTCTCATGAAATATAATCAATGAAAATACACACTGCCTCCAAAAAGTATTATGTTTTGTTTCCGTATCTGATATTTTTTTATTCTATTTTAACTAATTATAAAATAAAAATTTTGTTTTTCATCTAGTTACGATTTTCAATAAAAAATAAATACAAGTCAATAAAGGCAAATTAGAAAAATATCAATATTGTTAAGTACATTAAGCAATTGCTGATAAATGTAAAATATATTTAATTGCTCTCTGAAAAATAGAACATTTTTTCAGATTTACAAAAATTTTTATAAAATTCTCTCCTATCTTCCGATTCCGATGTTCTGCTGATTCTGGTTGTTACCAATTACAGACACGATCTTAATCTGCTTGTCATCAGGGATTTCCTGATAAGAAAGTACTCTAAGTCCAGGAATAGTGTTCTTTACAAATCTTGACAGGGTTGAACGCAGAATTCCTGAAGTCAGAAGAATTGCAGGTTCTCCCTCCATTTCCTGAGCCTGTGTTGCATCCATGAGTGATCTCTGAATTCTGTCAGCCATACCAGGCTCAATACCGATACCCTCGGAACCGCCGGTCTCAAGTGACTTGTGAAGAACCTTCTCAAGCTCTGGAGCAAGTGTAATTACAGGAATTACATTCTCAGAGCCCACAATATCCTGAATAATCAGACGTCTCAGTCCAATACGGCAGGCTGCGGTAAGAACCTCAGGATCCTGACTCTTAGGACCATACTCAACCAGAGTCTCAAGCACAGTACGCATATCTCTGATTGGCACACCTTCATTTAACAGGTTCTGCAGAATATGGGTCAGAAGTCCAAGATTTACAACAGATGGAATCAGACCGTTTACAAGCTTAGGCTGAGATTTGGCGACAATATCCAGAATATTCTGAACTTCCTCCTGACCGATAAGAGAAGCGCAGTTGTTAGCAAGAATCTGGGATAGATGTGTTGCAATAACAGTTGAACAGTCAACAACGGTGTAGCCTAGACCTAAAGCCTTATCGTTATCTGTTTTGCTGATCCATACAGCATCAAGTCCAAAGGCAGGATCTTTTGCCTTCAGACCTGGAATTTCACCGAATACCTGACCTGGGTTGATGGCCATATCTCTTTCAGGCTGAATTTCAGCCTCACCATAGGTTACGCCCATTAAGGTAATTCTGTAGAAGTTAGGTCCTAAATCCAGATTATCTCTGATATGAACAGGTGGAATCAGGAAGCCTAAATCCTGTGACAGCTTCTTTCTTACGCCCTTAACACGGTTTAAAAGTTCACCGCTCTGATTCTTATCAACCATAGGGATAAGACGGTAGCCAACCTCAAGACCGATAACATCAACCTCTGATACATCATCCCATGACAGCTCCTTCATATCAGGAGTAGGTTTTGCTGCAGCAGTTGAAGTTGCCTTTTCCTTTTCTTCCTGAGCCTTTTTGTTCTCAACATAGCGCAGACCTAAACCGATAGCAGCGCATAAAGAAGATAAAAGCAGGAATGCTACATGAGGCATGCCAGGAACAATACCCATTACAAACAGAATGCCTGCTGAAATAAGCAGGGTCTTAGGTTTTGAGAACAGGTCGGTTACAACCTGCTGTCCCATTTCCTGTTTTGAGCTACTCTGACGGCTGACGATAATTGCAGATGCTACTGATAGGAGCAACGAAGGAATCTGTGCAACCAGACCGTCACCGATGGTCAGCAAGGTAAAGATAGCTGCTGATTCAGCAACTGTCAGATGAAAGTTAAAGGTACCGATGATAATACCGCCAACAAGGTTGATGGCCATAATCAGAAGACCCGCTACAGCGTCACCTTTAACGAATTTCGAGGCACCGTCCATGGAGCCGTAGAAGTCAGCCTCACGGGTAACCTCAAGACGTCTCTCACGAGCCTGATCCTGATCAATGATGCCTGCGTTAAGGTCAGCGTCAATGGACATCTGCTTACCAGGCATAGCATCCAGAGTGAAACGAGCGGAAACTTCTGCAATTCTTCCGGCACCGTTGGTAATAACCTTGAAGTTAATGATAATCAGAATGGCGAATACAATGATACCTACAGTATAGCTACCACCCATTACCACGTTACCGAAGGATTCAATAACCTTACCTGCAGCAGCAGTACCGTTCTGACCGTTTAGAAGAATCACACGGGTTGAGGCAACATTCAGAGACAGACGAAGAATTGTCGCCATCAGTAGAACTGCAGGGAATGAACCGAAATCAAGAGGCTTTTGGGAATAGATTGAAACCAAAAGCACAATCATGGACAAGGCAATGTTGAATGAGAACAGAATATCCAGAAGGAAAGGTGGCATTGGCAGAGTAATCATGGCCAGACAGGCTAATACCAGGATAGGAGTACCAACCTTAAGCATTGATACTTTCTTTAGCGTTGTCGAGCCGATTTCCAGGCCTTTTGCTACTTTCTGATTACTTTTTGCTTTAGTAAGTGCAGGTCCTAGAAAATTTACTTTATCTTTAAGTGCCACGTGTCAAAATTCCGTCCAGACTATATAGTTACATGCCTTAGAAGCAAATAGTGTGCCTAGCTTTGGAAAAGTTTATCAAACTCCATGAGTTTTTGAATAAGCAGTTTATATTCTTGCCACTTACCTCTATATATTTCCTGAGCATACGGATGGATGCTAACATTTTTAGGCAGAGGAGCACTGCTGTTTACAAGCTCAATCATTTTAGGGATGAGAACAAACTGAAGCCACTGATGAAACTCCATTGTGTCCATAAAAAAAGGAGTCTGACTCAAAAAGGCCTCATCTGAAGGTCTATCTTCAGCATCAGCCCAGAGATTAAGATTCTTAAGCTCTTTTTCTATCTCGGATAAAGCCAGAATAATTGTTGCTTCTTTAGTTAACTTAGACATGTTCTGAAAAATACTGTTCTAAAATGGTAACTGCGGATAGAGAATCAATAGCGCCCTTGTCTTTTGCAAGAGCTCTGAATCCACCGCGTTCGAAGATCTCCTCCTTTGCAGAGGCAGAAGTCAGTCGTTCATCAATAAAGACAACTTCCTTTTTGTATTTTTCCTTTAATCGGTTGCCAAATTTTCTGGCCTTAAAGGTCATCTCCTGCTCTGTTCCGTCCATATTCAGAGGAAGTCCTACTACAAAAACAGCAGGAATCCAGTCACGAACAAG
>JAZRAY010000234.1:0-3401 GCA_045634805.1 Succinivibrio sp.
TGCCCTAGCTCAATGTAAAGAGGGGATTCAACGTTTCTTTGAATCTCATTTACGCATTTGTAGGTTGCTTTGGATTTTGAAGCTGAACAGATTACTGCCTCGTACTCATGTCCGTTGCCGTCAAAAACAACAAATGGATCATTCTCCTTGAAGCGTAAAACTCTGATAAGATGACCAAAGCCATCCTCATCAAGCTCCAGTTCAACGTTTGGCGCAAGAGCGGCATTATACTGGCAAATTCGTACTGTTCTCATATATAAACTCGGCTTTTAACTTTATTAAATCAAGCTGATATTTGTCTTCAAATGGTTTTAGGGTAGGTCGTTCTTTCTCTTTTAGAAGCGGCAGCCCCTGCTGACAAAAGGATTGTCATGTCCCTGGATTTGTCTGATCCTGCTGTTTCTTAAACACTCATTTTTATCAGGAGCGTACATTTTATCCCATTTTTGGAAAAGATGCTTTTTATCTTTTTCTAGTTCTATATTATATCTTGAACTCATATAAAGGTAGGCTCTGGCAATTATGCCTCTGGCTCTTACAGGCGGCATTGCCTCCTCTTTGCTTCGGTCAATTACCATTTCACACTGACCGTAGCCTCTGACTTTGTGTCTGGCGTGATTTCTGACTTTTTTACCCGAGATAAAGGCGTTATGGTAATTATCATCCGATAGACTATCAGTGAAAGCGTAGTTGTTGCGATCGCTGTTAACCTCTCCTATAGCCGGGTAGAGATTGTGCAGATCTGCATGCATTGCCTGAAATTCTGCATCATTGTGTTCACAGTTTCTTCTGTGTCCTTTGACCCAGCATCTTCTGTCATGACCAAACTCCCATGCCGGCATGATGTGTTCAGCCTCAATCCTTTTAGCGTTTTTTGCGTATCTGTCGGATTGATAGCCGCAGCTCTCAAGATCCGGTATATAACCACCGCGCTTTGGAAATTTGATATTGCAACCGCAGTACAGAGTCTTTGGGGTATCCATTTCTCTGAAGATTTCTACCATGTTAAGCTTGGCTTCACGGAAGGATTTATGCTGAAGTTCTGCCTTTGGTGTGTTCTGGCTGCAGCTGCACAGAAGAGTAATAAGAGAAATAAGCAGTAATTTTTTCATGTAATTGTTTTGAGAATATTGTTTTTTTTTCTAATGAATATAAGCGCTATCTGTGTCTTAATTTTCTGTTTTTCTGCATATATTTTAAGAGGGCAGTGGCGTAACATCAATGTAATTAAGGCAAAAAATTGCTAAAATAGCCTCAGTGAATTAAGGAGTTTTTTATGGCTATTAACTTGAAAATGATGGCTACCTTCGGAGTAGCGGGTAATTTTACCGGACATCTGGAACAGGCTGGTGAGGCTGTTGATTTTACTAATGTTAAAACTGCAGAAGCCAAGGCACCAAAGGCTGTGTTCCCAACATTTATTCCTCATGCTTCAAAAGTTACCCCTGAGTTTTTAGGCGTATTTCCTTTTGATTCAAACAAGATTATTTTCCCTCACGGCGAGCAGAAGCTTCAGATTGAACCTGAGTGCGCAATTATCTGCAATGTTGAGTGGTCTGAGGGTAAGGTTGTTTCCTTAAATCCTGTTTTCTTCGGTGCTTCAAACGACTGCTCTATCCGTAAGGAAGGCGCAAAGAAGATTTCTCAGAAGAAAAACTGGGGCCCATCCTCAAAGGGCTTCTCTGATAACGCAATTGCCATCGACCGTTTTGATGACAAGGGTATTTTAAACAGATACAGAATTGCTTCATTCCTGGTTCGTGACGGTGTTGTTCATCCTTATGGAGAGGACAGTGCAGTCCGTGATTACAGCTATATCTACGGCAAGCTGATTGAGTGGCTTATTGATAAGCTTAATAATCAGCAGAATGAAGGCCCTGCTGAAATGATTAACAGCTATCTTGCTGAGGCTGGCTTCCCTTCACAGATCATGGTTTCTGTTGGTGCTACCCGTTATACAGAATTTGGCGAGCACAACTTCCTGCAGAATCAGGACAAGGCTGTGGTTGTTGTTTATCCTGAGGATAAGTATTCACAGGCTGATATTGTTAAGGCTGTTGAGAACGGTACCTTAAACGATCCTGAGGTTAGTGTTCTAACCCAGACCGTAGTGGTCTAAAAAATTAGATATGCATCACATTGGACAGCTGTTAGTCTGATGTGATTCTTTGTAGTAGAATAAGTCCTCATATATTTGAGGATTTATTTTTTTAGAGCGATTCTATGCCGAAAAGAGTTTTACTAATTACTGATATGGCCGGTCAGACCAAGGTTGCCATGACAGCCATGATTCCGATTCTATCTCATATGGGATATAGTCTTTTTAATCTTCCAACTGCACTGGTATCCAATAACTTTGCATATGGAGATTATGCTCTTTTAGATACAACAGAGTATATGCGAAAGTCTATCTCTGTATGGCAGAAGCTTGATTTCAGATTCGATGCTGTAGGAACCGGTATTGTTATTTCTCATGAGCAGCTTGAGATTGTAAATGAGTACTGCAAGTTCCTTAAAACCAAGGGTATAACCATTTTCTCTGATCCTGTTATGGCTGACAACGGTGAGCTGTATAACGGTATTTCCGAGAGCATCATAAGCTATATGCGTGAGCTGATTGGTGTGGCTGACTATATTGTTCCAAACTACACTGAGGCATGTTTCCTTGCTGGTATCCCTTATCAGAGCGGCTCAATCTCCTCTGATGAAATGAGAAAGCTGATTGATTCATTAAGAAAAAATACCTCTGGTACTATTGTTATAACCAGTGCTTTTGTGGATAACAAAAAGCTGGTCTGCTGCTATGATCCTAAGTCAGATGAATACTTCAATCTGCCTTATGATGAGATTCCTGTTTCTTTCTCCGGAACCGGTGACATCTTCTGCTCTGTATTCATGGGCCATATTCTAAAAGGGGAGCCTGTAAAACAGAGTATTGAAGTAGCCATGACCGCAGTAGGAAAGATGGTTGATAGATTCAAGACCAAGGAAGATAAGCTTGAAGGTCTTCCTGTAGAAAGCTGTCTTGATCTTCTCTAATAAAAAACTACCTCAGTTCTCTGAGGTAGGTAATCCTACAGTTCCATTGTTTAATTCTTTTTAACTTTTCTTCTAAGACCTTTATCTTTATTTTTGTCCTTTTGTGCATAATGCTTTTCGTCGATATGCTTTACATATAAGTTAATCGTTAAAGAAGCTCTGGGGGATTATGCTTCGGGCACAGGTTTGTTACTTTATTCTTATCCATAATCTGTATTTATTCATATCAAAATCAGCTCTAACTGTAATCTTCAAATCGTTTGACTTCGATATTTACACTTTTTTTAGCCAAAAGAGATGATCTTTTTTTATAAAATTGATTTAAATAATGTGAATATATTTATATAAACAAAAAAAATGCC
>JAZRAY010000235.1:0-1967 GCA_045634805.1 Succinivibrio sp.
GAGGAATATAAGGAATATCTTGAAGACATCGAATCAGCCAAATGCTGGGGAGAAGATGTTTCTTTAGTACCAAAGCCAAGACCTATAAATAGATTTTCATTTACATATGATCTTAATAAACTGATGGCAGAGGAAGAAAACAGCTTTCTCAAGACTCAGGGGCACTCTCAGGTGCTGCAGCAAAAGATGCAGGACTTGTACAGTGCTTTTAGCAGGTTCTTCAAAGGTAAAGGCGGATATCCTCAATTCAAGACCAAAAACGGATACAACTCTATAAGATTTCCTCAGGGCATAAATCTGGATGAGAAGAATCAGAGAATCTTTCTTCCAAAGACCGGTTTTGTAAGATACAGAAAGTCCAGAGATATAGAAGGAGATATAAAGAACGTAACCGTCTCATTCTTTTCTGGAGAATGGTATGTATCAATACAGACCCAGAGAGAAATAGAAGTACCTGAGATAAATCTGAAGAACATGTTAGAGTCTGAGTCTGATAATGCTTTGGGTATAGATATGGGTGCAGTACGCTTCTGCACCTTCTCTGACGGACGTTATGAAGAGTCACTGAAGAGTAATGAGCTTACCCGTCTTGATGAAAAGATAGCTATTGTTCAGAGACAGCTCAAAAACAAAAAGAAAGGTTCTAACAGAAGATTAAGACTTATAAAGAGAATTTCCAGACTTCATCAGAAGAAAGCCAATATTCGTAATGACATTCATCAGAAGCTCAGCACACTTATTTGCAATAGCCACGCTATAGTTGTTGCTGAGGAGCTGAAGATAAAGAATATGACGAAGAGTGCTAAAGGAAGCCTGTTAAATCCTGGTAAGAATGTAAAAGCAAAGTCAGGACTTAACCGTTCAATTCTGTCAGAAGGCTGGGGACAATTCTTTGAAATGCTTGAGTACAAGCAGAAAAAGAGAGGGCATATCTTTTTACAGATTAACCCAAAGAATACCAGCAGAACCTGTCCTAAATGCGGACATGTCTCAAAAGACAATCGCAGAACTCAGGCTCATTTCTGCTGTACGAACTGTGGATATACAGCTAATGCAGATGAAAATGCAGCGGGAAATATCCTAAGGGCGGGACTGGCCCGGCTAGCACAGGAAGTGAACTCCAAAAGGAGTCAGCACTGTGAACCCTCTGAAGCTGAACAGTAATGTCAGCAGTAGGAATCCCCTTGCTTTAGCAAGAGGAGGATGTCAACCAGAAAGCTACTGATTGGTATGCTATCAGTACTGCCTCTATCTGTATTCGCACAGACTCAGAATATCACCATCGACGGAGACCACGGCAAACTTGCAGCCATTATGCAGACTCCTGATATCAAAGGCAGCTACCCTATGGTAATCATCATGCATGGCTTCACCTCAGATAAGGATTTCGTGCTTTTAGAGCAGATTGCAACAAGTCTTGAGAAAAACGGAATTGCTTCAATCCGTTTTGATTTCAACGGTCACGGTAAGAGTGAAGGCAAGTTTGAGGAGATGACTGTTGCCAACGAAATTACTGATGCAAGAAAAGTTTACGAGTATGCAAAGAATCTTCCTAATGTATCATCTGTATCACTGATCGGTCATTCTCAAGGTGGTGTTGTAGCAAGCATGCTTTCAGGACAGCTAGGTTCTGAGAATATTAAGAGTGTTGCTCTTCTTGCTCCTGCAGCTGTACTTCGTGATGATGCTCTGCGTGGCCAGATCTTCGATGTTAAATATGATGCAATCAATCCGCCAAAGGAAGTTGATCTTAACGATCCTTACCACAAAGGTTACAAAATCGGCTATGAGTATGTTAAGAGCGCTCAGACAATGCCTATCTTCGAGACTGCTGCTAAATACGACGGAGCTGTATGCATCATTCACGGTTCATACGATACTATTGTTCCATACACCTACAGTGAAAGATACAACAGTACCTACAAGAACAGTAAGCTTGTTATGATCGACAAGGCAGA
Source organism: Succinivibrio sp. (assembly GCA_045634805.1). Lineage (GTDB taxonomy): Bacteria > Pseudomonadota > Gammaproteobacteria > Enterobacterales > Succinivibrionaceae > Succinivibrio. Next base: position 1,959 of record JAZRAY010000235.1, read on the forward strand.
TCATGCATT
>JAZRAY010000236.1:0-2911 GCA_045634805.1 Succinivibrio sp.
TAGCCCCTATCGGTACCATGGCCCATGAATGGATTATGTGTGTAGGTCAGGGTAACCACAAGCACAATCCAGCCTACTCAAACTGGTTTGCACTTGAGGCCTGGGTTAAGGAATACGGTGTTCTAAACGGAACCTGTCTGACCGATACCATTACAACAGACTGTTTCTTAAGAGATTTCCAGCTGACATACGCTACCCTGTTCTCAGGAGCCCGTCATGATTCAGGAGATCCTTTTGAGTGGGGAGACAAGATGCTCGCCCACTACAACAGACTTGGTATCGATGCCAGAAACAAGACTCTGCTCTTTAGTGACAACCTTGATTTTAAGAGAGCAAATGATCTGTATCATTACTTCAAGTCAAAGGCCAAGGTAGCATTCGGTATCGGCACATACCTTTCAAATGACACCAAGGTGGAGCCGCTTAACATTGTTATGAAGACCACCGCCTGCAACGGCATGGATGTCGCCAAGATTTCTGATGTTAAGGGTAAGGAGATGTGCAAGAACCCTGACTACGTCAAGTATCTGCAGAGATGTATCACCTGGCGTATGAATAACGATCGCTAGGATTGATAGAAAAAACAGATAGTTAAAAGATATTAAAAGGCTCTACTGATGTTTCCCGGGTAATACCAGAGACTTTAGATAGGGCCTTAAATGTTTTTGGAAGGCACACTTTCTACAGAAATACCCTTTACTGAATCATCAGAATTCAGATCAAATCTAACTGCAGCCAGTCTTCCCTTTCTGACACAAGAGAAATCAGAGCAGAATACCTTATCAGAAAAGCTTACATCCTCAAGTGTGACCTTATCTGGAGAACGGCTGCGAAGCCAGTAGTGACCTACAACAATATTCTTTGGCGGATCCTTTCCTATCCAGCCTTTAACCTGCTCAAGCTTTCTGTCTGTGATTTTTGAATCGCCAACACTTAAGGCCACATCACTGTAGCGGGTATTCTCATTTACCTTCATCCACCACTTGTATCTTATCTCGGTGCGGACCTTACCGTCCTTATCCACGAAAAACTCACCGTATGGCAGAGTTAATTCTGTACCTTTAAGAATGATTTCAGCCGCATCAGCAATTTTAGTGATACAGCCTGCTGCATCCTTGCAGGAATCCTTGAAAAAGTTTTCATCCTTAATGCGGTGTTCAGAATCAAGATATGGGGAGAGAAGTCTCATCAGGCGGGAGTTCCAGCAGGCATGAACCACACCCAGAGTCGGGAAATCCAGCCATAAAGGCAGAGTTTTCATCCATTCAATGGTGTCATAGTAAAAATCAGGATCGGATATGGCAAAATCGCAGAAGGCACCGCCAAAGAGGTCTTTCTTTAACCTGAGATTAAGGCTTTTGAGAATAGCGTTATATTCATGATTACCCATGACAGATAAGGCCCTGCCGTTCTCAATAAGAGTTCTTACAAGGGCAATACACTCTTTCTGCTGAGAACCTCTGTCCACAAGGTCTCCTACAAAGACAAGCTTACGCTCTGAATCCTCACCTAGTTTATCCAGAAGCTCGCACAGCTCATCATAGCAGCCATGAACATCGCCGATAACATCAAAACCTTTCACCTATGACTCCGAAAACACATCTTAATGCTGATTTTTAATGTGTTTACCTACTGTTTTTTCGAGAGAATCTGCCATTCAGGCTCCTTAAAGCCCACCAGCACAAAATCATTTCCTACAACCAGAGGACGTTTTACCAGCATGCCATCTGAGGCTAACAGTCTGTACTGCTCATCATCAGGCATAGAAGGAAGCTTCTTTGAAAGCTCTAAAGACTTGTAGAGAAGTCCGCTGGTATTGAAAAAGCGCTTTAGAGGAAGGCCGCTTTTAGCATGAAGCTCACGGATGGTCTTCTCATCAGGATGCTCAGATTTGATATCCAGAAGCTGATACTTAACTCCCTGATCATCAAGCCATTTAAGGGCCTTTTTACAGGTTGTGCATCTTTCATAGCAGTAGACTTTAATCATCGAAGACTCCTTACTTTTATATGCAGGCCTTAAAGCTCAAGCTTTTCACCGTCTAAGGCTGCGTATATGAGATTATCGCCTTCATAGCAGAGTTTTAGGGAGAAAAAAGGATGATTTTCAGACATAAGTCGTAAAAATATCTTATCTCCTTCCCATAAAGGCAGAGATGAAATCCTATCCTTTCTAACCCACTCAAGATCGCCTTCAGGACAGTCAGATACGAGCTCTCCTCTGTATTCTGAGGCTGAATACAGAAACATATACTCGGTTCCGTACTTATCTGAGACAAAGGTGATGATACCGTGAAGCTTAGGAGATACTGGAGTTACACCGGTCTCCTCCTGCATCTCACGTACAAGACACTCCTCAGGAGACTCTCCCTCCTCAAGATGTCCGCCGATACCAATCCATTTGTCCTTGTTGATATCCTTTTCCTTCTTGGTACGGTGTAGCATCAGATAGCAGTCATCCTGCTCGAGGTAGCACAGTGTTGTAAGATTGTTTCTGTAGTCCATAATCAGTAGTTAATAAATACCAGATAGTAGCCTTCAGCCTTAATTGAGAAGGAATCGGAGGTTACCTCATTTAAGGTTCCCTGCCAGAGCTCATCAAAATCATAGATATCCCACTTAAGATTGGTACTCTTAAGATTACGGGCGCCAAAATTAAAGATACTTACCTGAGTTCCCCTCTCTGCCTTAAACTCTGCATCCCCGCAGCAAGGGATAAAGACACCGTGATCGGTATAGGCTCTTACCTTTATTTTAAAGGTCTTAAGATACCAGACAAGCAGTGAGACATTTGCCATGGCATGGTCATCTCGCTTACCGCTGATACCAAGATAGTTAATCTCAGAGAAGCCCTTTTCAATACAGAATCTTGTAGCCTTGGTCAGATCGTTGAAATCCTGTTCCTCGTACTC
>JAZRAY010000237.1:0-3498 GCA_045634805.1 Succinivibrio sp.
TGTCTTTCATGCAAGTCCTGTAAGAGTATCTGTCCTGCTCATGTTAATGCAGCAGATCTGAATTCAAGATTCCTGTCCTTATACTATGGTCGTTATCTGGGTCCGCTGAAGGATCTTCTGATTTTAAATGCAGAACTGACTCTGCCTATTCTTTCAAGATTCCCAACCATCTCGAATGCGATTTTATCAAGCGCTCCTGTTAAGTATGCAGTGAAGAAGATCTTCGGAATGGTTGATTTACCATTATTCAGCAAAAAGACCTTCAGATCCCTATGCAATAAGGAAGGTTTTGAGGTTTATTCCTCAAAACAGGCTATGGTTTCTGGAGACGAAGTTCTGATTGTTACAGATCCTTTCACTGTCTGCTATGAGGCTGAAGGTCTGATTTCCATGGCAAGAGTTATTCGTAACCTTGGATATAAGGTTGCATTCCTAAAGCCTTATGTAAATGGAAAGATTCTGATTATCAGAGGTGAGCGCCGCCGTTTTGTTCACTATGCTGCAAAACAGGCTGCACGCCTTGAAATGCTGTCAAAGGCTGGTCTTGAGCTTGTAGGCTACGATCCTGCGCTAACTATCTGCTATAGAGATGAATATGCTCAGATTCTTGATGATGCCCGCGGTTCATTTATTGTAAAGCTTCCTGAGGAGTGGCTGTCTGAGCAGATGGAGACTTCTGATTTTGCAAAACGCTTTGACAAGATTAAGGAGCAGGTATTATCTACCTCAAGAACAGATGAGTTTAAGGAAATGTATTATCTCTTTACTCACTGTACCGAAAGAGCTCTTATAACTCAGTCTCCAATTTTATGGCAGAGTATTTTATCAACCTTTGGCTTAAATCTGATTCCTGTAAATGTTGCCTGCTGCGGTATGGCAGGTTTATTCGGTCATATGGCAGAAAACCAGAAGCAGACCTATGCGGTTTATGAAAAGAACTGGAAGCCTGAGATTGAGAAGAGAGATTTTGATCATTGTCTGATTACCGGTTTCAGCTGCCGTTCTCAGGTTCACAGAATGGAAGGAAAGAGAGCTGTTCATCCATTGTTTGTTGTGGATGATCTGCTCAAGAAGGCATTGAATGGCTAGATATATTTTTTCATATCTACTTGGGGGCTCAATTTTTTTTGTAGCTATTCCTGCTATTATTTTTTACATTGCAACGCTATGTCCTTATACCTTCATGCCTGAGGGAAAAGTAGCCGTGTTTTTCGGCTCTTTCAGCTCTGCTGTAGGCCTTCTTTTTATGATCTGGTCAAACCTTGAACTCATAAAAAAGGGCAAAGGTGGTGCAGTAGTCATCGGTAATATAAAAATTTCAAAAGAAACTATAAAATTAGTTACAACAGGTCCATATGCATTATGCAGAAATCCTATGCACATGGGAGCATTTCTGTTTTATCTGGGACTTTGCTGTGCGGTTAATTCATTTTTTACGCTGGTAGTACCTTTTGGCTTTTTACTGTTTGCATATTTTTTTGCAGTATTTTTAGATGAGCCAAGGCTAAAAAGAGATTTTCCTGAAGAATACGAACAATGGATTCAGGATGTACCACAAAGGTTCTGGCCAAAACCTAAAAAAGGCTAATAAATAAAAAGGAGAATTTAATGACCATGATGTCAGGCGCACAGATGGTGGTGCGCACTCTTGAGGATTTAGGGGTAGATAATCTTTTCGGTTATCCAGGTGGTGCTGTTCTTGATATTTATGACGCTCTACTAGAGTCAAAGAAGATTAAGCACATTCTTGGAAGACATGAACAGGGTGTCGCCCATGCTGCTGACGGTTATGCCAGAGCTACTGGCAAGGTTGGTGTCTGTCTAGTGACCTCCGGTCCAGGTGCAACCAATACTGTTACCTCAATTGCTACAGCATACATGGATTCAATTCCTCTTGTTGTTATCACTGGTCAGGTTGGTACTCCACTAATCGGTTCAGACGCATTCCAGGAGGTTGATACTGTAGGTATTACAAGACCTATCGTAAAACACTCATATCTTTGTCAGAGTGCTCTTGATATTCCAAAGTTCATAAGACAGGCATTCTTCCTTGCATCATCAGGACGTCCTGGTCCTGTAGTTGTTGATATACCTAAGGATTGTGTTCGTCCTTCAATGAAGTTTGAATACCCTGAGATGAAAGCTCCTGTAAAGATGCGTTCATACAATCCAACCAAGCAGGGCCACAAGGGTCAGGTAAAGAGAGCTGCCAAACTTATTGCAGATGCTTCTCATCCTGTAATGCTTATCGGTGGCGGCGCCCAGTTATCAGGTGCAATGGAAGAGGTTCGTACCATTGCTCACAGATTCAATCTTCCTGTAACCTCAACCCTGATGGGCTTAGGTGTTTATCCAAGCACTGACAAACAGTTCTTAGGAATGCTTGGTATGCACGGTACCTTCGAGGCTAACCATGCAATGGACAAGGCCGATCTTGTATTTGCTGTCGGCGTTCGTTTTGATGACCGTGTAACCAACAATCTATCCAAGTTCTGTCCTGCAGCAAAGATTGTTCATATTGATATTGATCCTGCATCTATTTCAAAGACTGTAGTTGCTGATATTCCAATTGTAGGCGATGCAAAGACTGTTTTAGGTCAGTTCATTGATGCTTTTGATGAGTTCAAGCTGCAGGAGAATACCACTGCCATGAAACAGTGGTGGAATCAGATTAACAAGTGGCGTGAGGACAACTGTCTTGAATATGAAAAGGACAGCAAGCTGATTCAGCCACAGGAGATCGTTGAAGCTGTTTATAAGGCAACCAACGGTGAGGCTATTATTGCAACCGACGTTGGTCAGCACCAGATGTTTACAGCTCTGTACTACAAGTTTAACGAGCCTCGTCATCTTCTGACCTCAGGTGGTTTAGGTACTATGGGCTACGGTTTCCCTGCTGCAGTTGGTGCAAAGATTGGCTGTCCTGACAAGGAAGTCTGTCTGTTCACCGGTGACGGTTCCTTCCAGATGAATATCCAGGAGCTGTCTACCTGTCTTGAATTCAATATTCCTCTGAAGATCTTTATCTTTGATAACTCTACCTTAGGTATGGTTCGTCAGTGGCAGAAGATGTTCTACAGAGGCCATATCAGTTCAACAAATCTGAACTCAAATCCTGACTTTGTTGCTCTTGCCAAGGCTTATGGTCATGAAGGCTTCAGAGTTACCGATCCTAAGGATCTGGATGATGCAGTTAAGAAAGCTCTATCAATGAAGGATAAGCTGGTTATCGTTGATATCGTATGTAACACTGATGCCAAGGTTCTTCCTATGCAGCAGATGGGCGGAAGTATGTCAGATATGTTCTTAGGTGAGGAATAGTTATGCGTCAGATCATTTCTATTTTACTTGAAAACGAAGTTGGTGCTCTGTCACGAGTAGTTGGTCTTTTCTCTCAGAGAGGCTACAACATCGAGAACATTACTGCAGCTCCAACTGAGGATAAAACTTTATCAAGAATCACAATTCTTACAGAAGGTGATGGTTCCATCGTTGAAC
>JAZRAY010000238.1:0-11256 GCA_045634805.1 Succinivibrio sp.
AGCTCGGTAATACCAGACTCGGCATTAACCATGTGGCGCTTGCCTTCGAACTTGAATGGCTTGGTTACAACAGCAACAGTTAGAGCACCAGTCTCCTTTGCAATCTCTGCAATGATTGGAGCTGCACCGGTACCGGTACCACCGCCCATACCTGCGGTAATGAATACCATGTCAGAGCCCTGAATCAATTTCTTGATATCTTCCTTAGACTCTTCAGCTGCCTTACGGCCCTTGTTAGGATCACAACCAGCACCCAGACCATTTGTTAACTTAACACCAATCTGAACCTTTAAAGGTGAGGTTGAGTTAACTAAAGCCTGAGAATCTGTGTTTACAGCGATAAATTCCACACCCTCAAGGTTCTCATTGATCATGTGCTGCAGTGAGTTGCCACCGCCGCCACCGATACCAAGAACTCTGATAACGCAAGAACCTGATGGTGTAATTGTGGTTCCTGCACCTGCATTTGCTACTGACTCAACACGAAAATCGCTCATTTTTTTACTCTCTGCAAAAATCTTTTCTAAATCATACCAATAAATATGGCGTATTGTATAAACTAAACCCTAATTTTTTGTAGTAGCTCACGCACTACTTAACACCTTAGGAACAAGGTCTACAGCTCTCGGGATATCCACTCGGCAACGGTTCCAAAAAAGCCCTTGCGGATTTTACCTTTTTCATTACGTTCATCATCGGTGTACTGCTTAAGATCATCAAATCTTGCGGATCTTAATAATCCTATTGCAACAGCCTTATCTGAATCTGAGATAACCTCTGGTGCTCCAGCATTTTCAAACAGACCAATACCAATAGGATGACCAACTCTTACCTTGGTATTGCACTTTAGGAATGTATTATCCTGGAAGTTGTAGTCACGTACCCACTCTGAAAATACCTGCTCGATACCAGGCAGTTTTGAAGTTCCGCCGGTAAGAACGATACCGCCACCAATCTCAAGGCTCTTCAGGGTTGAGCTGCCATAGAAGTTGATGCGCTGGAAGATAAGCTCACACATGCTTCTGATACCGCGATTGATAACATCAGCTAAAGTGCCGTTGCGAACAGCAACCTCGTTTGAACTTACCTGAGTGGTATTTGACTCATTGTCAGGAATTCTGATGGAAATGTTTGCGCTGTCCTCGCTTAGGAATCTGGAATCAGCACATCCGTAATTACATTTGATGTACTCAGCGTTATTCATGGAAATTGAGAATTCCTTGGCAATCATCTTGGTGATGTAATTGCCGCCATCATCAATACCAAATGATAACAGCTGACGTTTGCCCTCGTAAACAGTAACGTTAACAGTACCGCCGCCGATATCTACGTGAATAACACCGATCTCCTTCTCAGCATCGGTTAAAACCGCGCTTGAAGCAGCATTACCGGCATAAATGATTGAGCAGACATCAAGATCAGGATTGGTCATTCTGATGGCTTTCTCAATATTGTTCTTGAACATGAAGCTGCAGCCGATAACATGAACACTGGCTGATAGACGCTTAGCGTACATGCCGATAGGATTGGTTACCTGCTCTGAGCTTTCTGTTGCATACTGCTGAGGGATAGCATGAATAATTGAATAATCGGCAGAATTGAATTTCACACCGGCCATGGCCATTCTTACAGCCTTGTTACGGTCAGTTTTTTCAATTGTGCCTGACTGGATTGTAGAGTGACCCTGCTGATTTTCAGCAACTACGAAACATCCAGGAACTCCGGTAACAATCTTCTCAATGGTTACACCATAGGTTTTCTGATAATCCTGGATCAAATAGGCAATCTGTCTTGCTAGGCTGTTAATATCGGAAATATGTCCCTGAACCATACCCTGGCTGACACACTCTCTCATGCCCTGTATCTTAATCTGCTTGTTTGGTTCAACTATTCCTGATACGAGACGAATGTAAGAACTACCAATATCCAGCGCATATATCTGCTGTTCAGAATCACTGATAGTTACAGGACTATTTCCTTTCTTTTTCATGATTGCCATAAAAAAGTCCCCTTAATTCTTCTTATTATCTTCTGATGCAGGTTTCTTTCCTACAGCAAACCCGACATCATATCTTAAATCCACATACTCAACGTCATTTATATCCAGTCCTGAATGTTTAAATGAACGTATGAATCTTTTTAATCTTTCAATTCCGTCTTTCTGACCACGCCCTAAAATAAGCTTGGTACCATTATCAAGTGTTATTGTATAACAACGGACATTATCAAGATATAACTCAATCATCTGATATGGGGAGTCCGTCATAACTCTGATAAAAGATACTGCACTGTCATATACGTCTGTGCACAGATTGTCTCTGTAGGCACCAAGTTTTACCAGAGGAAGAGCAAAGTTAGACATGTCCGGATAAAAAATGCTTCTGGTCTTGGCATCATAGATACCGTTGTCATTCCAGTAAGCGGCAGGAACATGTTCAATCACAGACAGAATCAGGGTGTCAGGCATTTTCTTCTGAATTGCAACCTGAGCTATCCAAGGCTCCTTCAAAAGCTCCTGCTTTAGAACCTTAACATCTAAGGTGGCAATGTTCTGTCCTGCACACACTCTGCCGGTGATATCAGCTATCTTCTTCTTGGTCAGATTCTTGAAAACTCCGTCAATCTGAACCGCCTTTACAGGCAGTGCATTTGACTGAGAAAGAAAGTGCTTGATTAGGAGATCACCTTTAACAACAAGACCCAGCAGAAGCATCACGAAAATGATGCCTGCGATAAAATAACCGCGGCTGTGTCTTTTTTTAGACATGGTGTTCCTTAAACTTTTTCAAACAGTGTAGAAAGATTTTTTGCAACCTGAACTACGTTACCTGCACCCTGTGTCAATAGTAGAGCTCCGTCGTCCAGAAGATTCTCTAGAAGCTCTGGAACCTCATTTACAGTCTCTACAAAGTGAGGTTCAATCTTGCCCTTTAATCTGATGGACATGCACAGATGTCTGCCGTCAGCACCGGCGATTGGTTCTTCACCTGCAGGATAAACATCAACCAGCACCAGCTTGTCTACAAGCTGAAGTACTCTTACGAAATCCTCATAGCAGTCACGGGTTCTGGTATAGCGGTGAGGCTGGAATACCATAACCAGCTCTTTCTCCGGATATGCAAGTCTTGCAGCCTTGATAGTTGCCTCAACCTCGGTTGGATGATGTCCGTAATCATCCACAAGAGTAATAACCTTACCTGACTTGGTCTTGAAGTTACCGTAATTCTGGAATCTGCGGCCTACGCCCTTGAAGTTCTTTAATGCTTCAACAATAACAGACTCTTCAATACCAGCCTCAACTGCAACAGCAACTGCAGCTGCGGCATTCTTTGCCATGTGAATACCAGGAACAGGAAGTTCAATGCTGATAGGAGCATGCTCTTTTCTTACAACCTTGAACTCACTTCTTGGTCCGACTTCCTTGAAGTCAACAACTCTGAAATCAGCCTTCTCAGATTCACCGTAGGTAACCACGGTACGACCGATCTTAGGAATGATTTCCTTAACGTTAGGATCATCCAGGCAGACTACAGCAACACCGTAAAATGGAAGATTGTGCAGGAATTCAACAAAGGTCTTCTTCAGACAGTTGAAATCACCGCCGTAGGTATCAAGATGATCCGGCTCAATGTTGGTTACAACGGTCATCATTGGCAGAAGATGCAGGAATGATGCATCAGACTCGTCAGCCTCTGCAATCAGATAGTTTCCGGTTCCTAATCTTGCGTTGGTGCCGGCACTGTTTAAAAGACCGCCAATCACAAAGGTAGGATCAAGCTTGGCCTGAGCAAAAATTGAAGCAATCAGAGAGGTAGTTGTGGTTTTACCGTGAGTACCTGAAATTGCGATACCGTTTCTGTAACGCATCAGCTCACCAAGCATTTCTGCACGACGAACAACAGGGATATGAAGCTCTCTTGCTCTCTGAATCTCAGGATTGTCCTCATGAATAGCAGAGGATACAACAACTACAGATGAACCGTTAACATTGTCTGCAGCATGACCGATAAATACGGTAATGCCCAGTTTTTCCAATCTTTCAGTAACTTTTGACTTTGCGATATCAGAACCTGAAATGGTATAACCACGGTTCAGTAGAACTTCTGCAATACCGCACATACCGGCACCGCCGATACCGATGAAATGAATCCTCTTTACTTTGTGCATCAGAGGAACTGTATGAATATTATTTGTTGTTGTCATTTTATCTTTGTTTATTTTGTTTCTTGTTTATTTTAATTCTTTACTACGCTATCAATGATGGCAACTGCCTTTTCGGTAGAATCAATGCTTGCTGCATTTCTTGCTGCATCAGACATAGCCTTTAATTTTGCTCTATGCTCAATTAAATCCTTTATTGTCTCATATAACTTATCAGCAGATAAATCCTTTTGAGCAAATACAAAAGCTGCTCCCGCATCTTTTAGGAACTGAGCATTCTTTGTCTGGTGATCATCCACTGCAGTTGGCAGAGGAACAAATATAGCAGGCAGTGATGCAGTACAGGTTTCTGCTACAGTCAGAGCACCGGCTCTGCAGATGATAAGATCAGTATTTCTGTATAAGGCATTCATATCATCAATAAAGTCTGTTGCCTCATAGTCAAAAACAGCACCTTCGTACAGTTTCTTGACAGCTTCACTGTTGCCCTTTCCGCACTGATGAACAACCTTGATTGAATTTTCAGTAAATTTCTTTAGTGCAACAGGAACAAGCTCATTTAAAGCCTTTGCTCCAAGAGAGCCGCCAACAATAGAAATTCTGATTTTACCTGAGGTGTAATCACGAGGAAGATCATGAAGCTCAATAATCTCCCTGCGAACAGGATTTCCTACAACTGTTACCTTATCTCCGGTAAATGCACCAGGGAAACCAAGCATTACAGAGGATGCAACCTTGTATAAAAGCTTGTTGGTCATTCCGGCTGCAGCATTCTGCTCATGCAGAACCACAGGAATTCTCTGAAGATATGCAGCAAGTCCGCCTGGACCTGAAGCGTATCCGCCCATGCCTAAAACCACATCAGGCTTAAACTCTTTAATAACAGCACGAGCCTGAAGCACAGCCTTCATAATCATAAAAGGAGCACCGACTAAACGCTTAAGGCCGTTACGTCTGATTCCCTTTACATCAATGTATCTGATATCAAAACCATGCTTTGGAACCAGCTGCTCTTCCATTCTGCCACGGGTTCCAAGCCATAAAATCTGAGCACCTTCTTCCTGCATCTTCTTGGCAATCGCGATTGCAGGGAAAACATGGCCGCCAGTGCCGCCAGCCATAACCAATACTTTCTTAGCTTTCATTTTTCGTGCTTAAAAAATCTATCTTTTCTTAGAAATAACCTTGTTACGCCATTCGTAGTCAATTCTTAACAGAATTCCAATAGCAGTACAGAATACCATCAGAGATGAACCGCCATAACTGATGAATGGCAGGGTCAGACCTTTTGTTGGCAGACCGCCTGATGCGGCTCCAATGTTAATAAAGGTCTGCAGAGCAATCCAGGCTCCGACTCCGACTGCAACATATCCCTGGTAAATGGCATCCTCTTTGAGGATCTTAAGCCCAAGGGATATGCCCTTATAAACAATTACAAACTCCAGCAGAATAAGAACACACATTCCTATAAAGCCGAATTCCTCACCGAAAATTGCGGTTACAAAGTCAGTATGAGCCTCAGGCAGGTATCCTAACTTCTGATATGAATTACCAAGGCCTTCGCCTGTCAGTCCGCCTCTGCCGTATGCCATTAAAGACTGTGTCAGCTGATATCCAGAACCGAACTCATCAGACCATGGGTCTAAGAATGAGGTCACACGTCTTGCTCTGTATGGGGAGAATTTAATCAGCAGAATACAGATTATTCCCATGATCAAACCGACCACGATGTATTTTAAAAGACCAACTCCAGCCACAAACATGATGGCAAAGGTAATTACTGCCAACACAAAGAAAGAGCCCATATCCGGCTGTAATAACAGCAGAACAGTCATAATTGCCAGAAAGACAATCGGTCTTAAAAAGCCCTGAATGGTTTTGGAAATAGCCTCAATCTTTCTGCTTACATAATCTGAAAAATACAGAATCCAGATAAGCTTTAGAATCTCGGCCGGCTGCAGATTCATCACACCAAGATTCAGCCAGCGCTTTGCACCGTTGATCTCTCGTCCCACAATCAGAACCAGAATCATCAGACACAGAACAAAGAACAGACAGGCTAAAGAGCGTTTTTTCCAGAACGCCGTTGGTGTCATAGTTGCAATAAGTGCGCAGAAAAGAGCAATACCAATACCAAAAAGGTGACGCTTAGTCTGATACAGAGAGTCACCATATTTCATGGTTGACTCCATAATTGAAGCAGAGCTAATAATCACAATTCCCAGAGCTAGCAGAATTACTGTTGTTAGCAGGAGAATTCTGTCATAGCCAGGATTGCCCTTTTTGAATAACTGCATTTACTACTCTTGAAGTTTACCTACTAGCTCTACAAAAACCTGACCACGGTCCTCAAATCCCTTGAACTGGTCAAATGAAGCACAGGCTGGTGAAAGCAGTACCGCCTGACCGTCCTTTGCCATTTCATAGGCTCTGTTAAGACCCTCTTCCATAGTTTCAACATCAAAACAGAGTTCTGAGTTCAAATCCAGAAGCTTCTGCTTATCCTTACCAAAGCAGAATACAGCCTTTACTTCATTACCGATGTATTTCTTCAGCGGAGTAAAATCCTGTCCTTTTCCAAGTCCACCGGCCAGAAGGATAATACCCTTGCTGTGAATATCACGTAAGCCCACAATTGCGGCTTCGGAAGATGCTACATTAGTTGCCTTAGAATCGTTGTAGTAACAGACTTTTTTAATTGTTTTTACCAGCTGGCAGCGGTGAGGCAGACCAGTGAAACGACGCAGAGCCTTTAACTGAGAATTCTTTGAAACATTTACACATTCAGTTAAAGCAAGACATGCAAGTGCATTCAGATAATTGTGAATACCGTAGATACGAAGCTCATTGACGTTGATGATTCTAACCATGTTCTTGGTCAGATAGATTCCGTCACGGGCTCTTTCGATACCGTAGGTTCCCTTGTTATCAAGACCGAATGAAATGATATTGTATTTTTTCAGCTCTGAATCATTTGGATAGGTACGAGGATCTTCGCGATTTACAATCACGTTCTTGCAGTTCTTGAAGATTGCCTTTTTAGCAAGAGCGTACTCTTCGATATCACCATGATATCTGTCCAGGTGATCCTCAGATACATTCAGAATTGTGCAGGCTGCAAGCTTTAATGATTTGGTGGTTTCAAGCTCGAAACTTGAAAGCTCCAGAACATACAGCTCAACATCATCTGACAGAATATCAAATACAGGAACACCGATATTTGCGCCGACAGCAACCTTGATTCCTGCTGTATCCGCCATGAAACCGGTCAGAGCGGTAACAGTTGATTTTCCATTTGAACCGGTAATACCGACAATCGGAGCCTTGGCCTCTCTTGCAAACAGTTCAATATCGCCGACAACTTCAACACCGGCGTTAATAACCTTTGCAATCTCCTCGTCATAAATACTTAAACCTGGGCTTATGACAACCATGTCATACTCAATGAGGACATCAGCACTGATAGGACCTAATCTCAGGTCTATTCCAGTTGGCAAATCCCCCACGTGTGGAGGATTGTGTCTGGTATCAAAAACAGTCAGAACCTTAAGGTCATGTTTGATTAAATATTTAATAGCTGAAATATTTGAAATACCTAAACCTATAACAGCTATTTTCTTTCCATCTAAATTTTTGTTCATTTAAATAATTATCTTAATTTCAAGGTGATAATACCGATTAAAACCAGCACGATGGTAATAATCCAGAAACGGGCCATAACACGAGGCTCTGGCCAGCCGCCTTTTTCAAAATGATGGTGAATAGGAGCCATTCTGAAAATTCTGCGGCCTCTCCACTTGTATGAACCAACCTGCAGAATAACACTCACTGTTTCAAGAACGAAGATACCGCCCATGATGAAAAGCAGGAATTCCTGTCTGATAAGGATGGCGATAATACCTAAAACAGCACCTAATGATAATGATCCAACGTCACCCATGAATACCTGTGCAGGATATGAGTTGAACCATAGGAAACCTAAACCGGCACCGATAATTGCGGTACAGGCAATTGTAATCTCTGAAGCCTTTGGAACGTATGGAATATACAGATAGCTTGCAAAGTTTGAATTTGAAGTTACCCAGGCAACAAAGCCAAGACCTGAGGCTACAGTGATGGTGGTGATAATAGCAAGACCATCAAGACCGTCTGTCAGATTAACTGCATTTGAAGAACCTGTCAGAACAAAGTAAGCCAGAGGAATGATTAAGAAGCCTAAATCAGGCATAAAATCTTTGAAGAAAGGAACAACTAAAGTTGTCTCAGCAGAGGTTGTTGCAGAGCCGTAAATACAGCAAGCTAAGGTAATAGCACATGCAGACTGCCAGAAATACTTGTATTTTGCGCGAAGTCCATGTGGATCATGACGAACAACCTTCAGGAAGTCATCAGCAAAACCAATGCATGAATAGCAGATTAGAGTTGCAAGGGTATACCATACATAGACATTATCAAGCTTACACCATAACAGCATTGAGATGGCAATAGAGCCTACAATCAGAATACCGCCCATGGTTGGGGTGCCATTCTTTTTCAGATGAGATTCTGGGCCATCATTTCTTACAACCTGACCAAAGTGCAGAAGCTGCAGCTTCTTGATTACATAAGAACCAAAAAACAGAGAAATGAATAAGGCTGTGAACAGTGAAAGCACAGCTCTGAATGTCAGATACTCAAAAACACGGAATGATGAGATGTACTGACTGATGTAATCTGATAAATAAACTATCATTTATTGGGCCCCTAGAGCGATAAGTTCCTTGGTAATTTCTTCCATATGCATTGAGTGAGAGCCTTTAACTAAAAAGCTTGTATATGGGTGATTGTTAATTACAGTGCGTGCATATTGTACGAGATCTGCGTGACAATTAAAATGTTTTGCTTTATTTCCTGCTTTTTTACATGTGTGCTCGGTTAGAGGTCCAACACATAAAAGCTCGTCAACCATAGATGAGGCGTGCTCTCCCACGCTTTCATGAAGTTCAACGGCAGCATCACCAAGCTCCCCCATGTCACCAAAAATCATTACCTTGTGACCTGACTGAAGATTCAGAGTGTCAATTGCAGCAATCACAGCGTTATAACTTGCATTGTAAGCATCATCAATCACGCTCATGTTTTTAAAGGTATTGGCAAACAGTCTTCCCTTGATGGCACCTGATGCTAACAGACCTTCCTTGAGCTTGGCCTCGTCAGCTCCGGTAATCAGAGCAAGAGTACATGCGGCAGCTGCATTGGATGCATTGTGTGCTCCCATTACATTCATGCTGATATCAAAGCTGCTGTTAGGACAGTTCAGAGTAAAGCTCAGTCCGTCTGCAGAATTCTTAACATTGGTAAAACGGACAAAGTCAAAGTCATGAGAACCGAATGAAAGCAGTCTGCCACTTGCAAAAGCTGATTTATAGTCTGACTTCCAGCGCTCAAAATACTTGTTGTCAGATGGAACTGCAGCCATACCGCCACGAGATAAAACATCCTCAAGTATTTCTGATTTGCCCTTGTAGACACCGTCATATGAACCGAAGCCTTCAATATGAGCTCCACCGACATTATTGATGATGGCTGTGTCTGCCTTTACAAACTCACAGGTATGGGCAATATCAAACAGGTGACTTGCGCCCTGTTCAATAACAGCAAAATCGGTATCAGCTTCAAGTCTTAACAGAGTTAAAGGCACACCAATATCATTGTTGAAATTGCCGTTGGTACACATGCTCTTTCCACATAAGGACAGAATTGAATGTGTGAATTCCTTTACAGTAGTCTTACCGCATGAACCGGTTAAGCTTGCAATCTTGGCCTTTGACTGACGTCTTACCAGATAACCGCAGTAGCCTAAAGCTTTCTGGGTGTCATTACAGAGGATTACAGGAACCTTCTTTGAAATCTCCTCAGGCAGAAGCTTTGAGGAAACAACAGCTACGGCACCATTATCGATAGCCTTTTCAATAAAGTCATGACCATCAAAACGCTCGCCGATAAGAGCAACAAACAGAGCATCCTTACAGTTGCGTGAATCTGTACTTACAGCACCGATTTCACGGTCAGAGCCTATAAGTTTATAGTTTGCGTATACTGCAAGCTCACTTAATTTAAAACTAATCACACTTAACTCCTAAAAGCTTGCATGCAATCTCTCTGTCTGAGAAATGAATGGTCTTGTCCTTGAATATCTGATAGTCCTCGTGACCTTTTCCGGCAATTACAATGCAGTCTTTTTCGGTTGCGTGCTCAAAGGCATACTTGATTGCCTTTTCACGATCCTCAATACATACAAAGTTATGAGCCTCGGCAATTACACCGTTCTGCATATCGTCTAAAATTGCCTTTGGATCTTCTGTTCTAGGGTTATCAGAAGTAAATACTGCATGGTCGGCAAATACTGATGCCTTGATAGCCATAATTGGACGCTTGCCCTTGTCACGATCACCGCCGCAGCCTAGAACACACCAGACATCGCCGTCAGGATGATGCTCTCTTACACCGCGAAGAACCTGCTCAACACCATCTGGAGTATGAGCATAGTCAACAACAATATGAGGCTTGTGTTCAGCAGTAAAGCACTCCATTCTGCCCTTGATTGGCTTCAGCTTTGAAGCGGTTGCCAGAAGCTTGTCTAATGGGAAGCCAAGGTTTAGTAGAACAGTCAGAGCACAGGCAAAGTTTTCAACATTGAATCCGCCTAAAAGACCGATTTCACACTTGCCTGAACCATAGCTTGATTCAACCTCGATTACGATTGAGTGAGCCTTGTAGGTTGCTGATTTAATCCATACATAGCGGTTGAATAAAAGAGAATTGGTTGAGCTGAAGAAATCACTCTTGCAGCTGTAGGCAACACAGCCGTGAAGCTCTTCGCTGTACTTAATGCCCTGCTCGTTATCAACATTCAGAACAATACGCTTTGGAGGAACTCTCTTTAGGAAGTTCAGCTTGGCCTCTGCATATTTTTCCATGGTCTGATGATAATCAAGATGATCACGTGTCAGGTTGGTGTAGCCTGCTGCACTGAAGGTACAGCCATCGATTCGGCCCTCAACAGCACCGATTGATGAAACTTCCAGAGCTGCATAATGAGCACCCTGATGAACC
>JAZRAY010000239.1:0-6044 GCA_045634805.1 Succinivibrio sp.
CAAAGGCGTTTAAAGGAAGAATAGAATCATCACCTTCAACTGAGTAGGCATAGTTTCGTCTGTCCCCTCCAGATCTTGTTACATCAGATGGTTCATACTGATAGGAAACAGTTGAATAATCCGAAGCTGGCCTTTGTGAAGATGCCAGAGAATAATCAAAGCGGCTTTTTGAATCCTCTCCATCATAATAAGGAGAATTAAGCTTTAGTGAGGTTCCAGGATAATTAAAACTTACTGCCGGCATAAAATCCCTTTGTGAGGATTTAAGCGCGATGTGATAGGTTCTTCTGTTGGTTGTGATGATTAGTGACGTTTTAAGACCATTATCCAGAGCCTTGACTACTATATGCTCGGTTCTATCTGCTCCGCTTCCTGAGACTGCACTGTCGATAAGCCATCTTGTGGAGTCACCAAGCTGTACGGTAAAGACACGCTCGCCTTTCTCCATGGAAATATCAGTGATTTCAAACAGCGCACAGACAACTGTTGGAATACCGCTTCCATAAGAAAACACTACCTGACCTGGCAGTACAGCCTGAGCTGAGACCTGTCTTTTATCAAGAGCATCCAGTTTCTGTATAGTGCTCAGATCTCTTGCATCAAGATTTGACTCAAAATAGCCATAATCCTCATAGCTTTCTGCAAAACCTGTAAAGGAGAATACAAGCATGAGTGCAAGTACTGTTCTCTTAGGCATTCTCAGACTCCTTGGTAATTTTTCTTGAAGTCTTAATTTCGTATATAAGTAGAGACAGAGGATTTAGTCTTAACTGTTCCACATTCTCAAAGCTTATACTGCCGATTCTGTAACTTAGAACCGACTTGTAATGCTTTTCACTGAGATCATCAAACTTCTCGGTAATAAGGGTGTAATCAACCGCAAAGCTGTTATCAGAAAGTCTTGATACACTCTCAATTTTCACAGTCTGTGAAGTATTAACTCCGGATTTAAAGAGCTCAGAGCCGTTATAGTATGCATCCAGATGACGACGAGCCTGACTTTCAAGATCAACCATGGAATACCCCCTGCGGACATACTCACGCTGCAGATCAGAGTCATGGCAGATAGAAAAAACCTTTTCAATAAAATCACACATGAAGGCTGCAACTGCAGTTTCGGGAATATTCTCAGTCGCTTTGAGCTCATCTGAGGCGAGAATACTTCCCTGTCTGTCCACTGTAACAATGTAGGGAATCACCTTTGGTTCTTTATGGATAACCATAAGATAAGAAAGGGAGAAAAAGCCGAGTGCAAGACCTCCAATACCTAAAACCATAGGAATGGCATTTCTCATATAAAGCTCTTTTGAGATACTGTTTAAGGTAATAGAGCTTTTCTTTTCCTTTTTGCGTGAAATCATTTTTATAGCTCCCATACAAATTCCCCTCCTTCACTGTTAAAACGTACATCCAGCTCTGAACGGTCCTTGGCTGTGAAGGATAAAAGCTTAAGCTCACTTTCTGATATGGCCAGATTGAACTTCATGAAATTCCCGTCCTTATGTAAAAAGAGATCCTGTTTAGTAGTACCCTCAAAAATATCCTGCTGCTGAAGCTCGTTTAAACCGAGCTTTGAGTAAAGCTCCTTAAGAGAAGGACTTTTTATATCAGCATTGGGCAGATAGATTCTGGTCTTTACACAGTCGAGGATATCTTCAAGAAACTGAGCTCTTGCAAAATCATTAACTGACTGAGTTGCCAGAATCACCACGGTATTGTGCTTTCTCACAGTCTTAATCCAGGAGAGCAGCTGTGAGCAGAAAAAGCTGTTTGAGAGCATCAGCCAGGCCTCATCAATAATGATTGCCGAGGATTTAACCTTCAGAATCTCGCTGTTGATTTGAGAGAAAATGCAGTTTAGAACCGGATAGAGATTCCTGTTTCCGCTCTCAAAAAAGTTTCCGCACTCAAAGACAGTCAGAGGAGAATCAAGGTTGGGATTCTCGTTTCCATCAAGAGGACTTAGCGGGTTTACACTCCTTATATACTGTCTGAAAGCACCTTTAAGCTCGGTGTTGTTTAAAAGGTTGTAAAAATCAGTAAGAGAATGTCTGTAGGAAGGATTCTCTGCCAGTAATTCTACGGTTGAGAAAATCTGCTGACGCTCAGAATCAGTTAGAGTTTTACCTGCATACTCATAGAGTTTTTCTACAAATAACGCACCTTCAGTAATCTTGGTCTTATCACCAAGATCATAGAGAGGACAGAATCTTTCTGAAGATGCCTCATCAAGACTTATATGACGACCATTTAGAAATCTGTTTAAGGCATAGAAGGACTGGCCTTTATCAAAGGCAAAAATCTTCATGCCTTCATATTTTAAAAGGCTTAAAAGAGTAGAACCTAAAAATACGGATTTACCGCTGCCAGGAGGTCCAACCACCAGACAGTTGGCAAGATCTTTTACGTGCAGATTTAGATATGCCTTTTCAGAATCAGATGAAACCACAGTCATAAGATGCGGAGCGCTCTCACCATAGCCTTTTTTATTAGGAGAGTACCTCTCACCAAGGTAATTTTTATGAAGGGGCATCAGATCTGCTATAACCTCTCCTGAAACCATGGCTCGTCTTAAATTCTCAATACTGTGTCCCGGCAGTGAGCCTAAATATGCATCAGTTGCATTAACAGTCTCCACTCGGCCGGAAAAACCAAGTTTTTCAAATGCCTTAAGAGTCATTCGAGCCTTCATCTCAAGTGACTCGATGGATTCATCAAATATAATCAGAGTGGATGAAAGAGCACCGAAATTATGCTCATTCTGTGCCATGGACTTTCTTGCCTCATCCACATTCTCAATCATCTCTTCTGCATCCTTGTTTACCTCGCTTCCAGCTGAAGATGAGAACATGGAAAAAAAGGACTTTCTTCTCTGAATCCATAGACGACGTAATAACGCCAGCTTTAAAGATGATTCAATCGATGAATAGGAAATAAATCGGTTTGAGAATCGATACTCAAAAGGAAGAGTGCATAATGCCTTGAGCATTCCAAAATCAGAGGTCAAAGGAAAGCCGTCAATACTTATAACACCAATATATCTGTTTCCAAGCTTCGGACATTTTCCTGCTACAAAATCCTCACTTGAAAGTAAGGTATCTAAAAGAGGTCGATGTGAAGGATAGCTAAGTTCGGTATTTACACCTTTAATACAGCTGTTAAGAAAATTCACGATCTCAGAGCTTAGTCTCTGACTCTTATTCTGACTTAATCCCAGCGACCTTATTTCACACAGAGATGAGAACCCTTCAATAAAACTGTCAGCCTCATGATTAAATGAGTCTATCTCGGAGATAAGCCCTGCTCTTGTTCTCTTATCATCTTTTAATAATGAGATGATGTCATCTGCGCAAATTGAGCTGTTTAATCTTGTAAAGCTGATGAAGAATTCGTTTTTAAAGGTCCTGTTACGCTCAAAATACTCTGCTCTTTTCTCATAAAGACGTCTTGCCTCATTAGATCCGAAAAAAGCAGAATCGTCCTTATCAGAATCTGCAGAACGAATCACATCGCAGTTGACCATATAGGTCTTATCAAGCTTTTTTATACTGCTGCACAACATGGAGTGAATCTTATGAGCTTCATGATCACTAAGATATGAAGTACATACAGGTGTGATTCTGTATACCTTCATCAGAGCACCGTTTTTCAGGATTACTGTGTCCTGTGGGCCTAATACGGCATAGTCCAGAAGATCAGCAAAGCTGTAGTGTCCTGAGAACTTCTTATATGGAAGATAAAGTCCAACTGTAATAAAAGCACAAAGCAGCAAAAGAATAATGCCACAGAGCATAAAGGTGTATGGAAGCAGCATAGTTATCGGTTATATTTATTCTTATAATTTGAATACTCAGAAGGCTGTGCCTGATAAAAAGCTTTGTATCTGATGTTTCTTATATAGACCTGTCTGAACATGGGATCAGATCTGGTAAGCCTTGCAATTACACACCAGCCTATAAACAGCATAAAAATAGTCTCGATTGAGCCTAATAGTGAAATATTCAGAGTAAAAGCCAGCATACACATCATCAGCCACAGCAGAAACAGAGTTCTTTCTGCGCCAAAGAGTGTATGAGCTCTTAATAATGAAGGATAGATCTGATGTTTTCTGTTCATGGATAGTAATCACGTAGCAAAGACTATCAGGCTACAGATCTCTTCTCGTCATCGATAAGTGAACAGACATTCTGCTTGTATAAGTTCTGACTTACATGGCTTACACGGCATCTTCTTGAATAGTCTGAATATACCTTCTCTACAACTCGCTCATCAGAATCTCTGACTGCAATGGTTGCGCCATTAAAAACACTGGACATAAAACTGTTTGCCCCCACAAGAAGAGTCATCACAAACACCAGATAGACCACTGACTTCATGAAACGGTTAATCTCTCCTCCCGTAAAGATTAAGGTCACACCACAGGAGATAATTCCGATAATGGAAATTGAGAAAGCCACCGGACCGGTTAAAGACTTCTGAATAGTCTTAAGCCAGTCCTCATAAGGCAGAACAGCGCTAGATGATGTATCTGCTGCAAAGGCAGAGCCTACAACAGCGCACAGTGAAACCAGAGAAACAAGTGTTACTATAAATCTGTTCATTACATACCTCAGTTATGATTAAAAAGCTCGTCAGGAGGAAAACAGAATGTTTTATTCAGGATATTTATCTGAACTCAAAGCAGGGCTTTAAGACAGAAATTACTTAAATTCTTCTTAAACTAAAGGAAATTATTAGATAACGTAATCAAGCGCATAGCCTGTACTGTTGTACCCCTTTATAAAAACAATGTTTTCCACATGACGAATCGGGTATTTCCCCAAAACAATGATTGCATCTAAAGACAGAGCAATTAGCTCTTCTATCCCTTTCTTTGGAGCATAAGGATGTTTGGAGATTAAAAGCTTTAATCTGTCCAGACACTGAAGAGCGGAGCCTGCATGAATAGAGGCAACTCCGCCCTTATGACCGGTTGAAAAGGCATCAATCATATCCAGAGCCTCAGTTGAGCGAACCTCGCCTATAACAATTCTGTCAGGACTCAGTCTTAGAGAGGTCCTGAGAAGATCGCTCATTGAGGTATTCTTTGAGGTAAAAAGACTTACACTGTTATCAATGTTTAATTTCAGTTCTGGAGTATCTTCAATGCAGATAATGCGACAATCAGGATCCAGTGAACCGATTCGGTTTAACATGGAATTGATAAAACTGGTCTTGCCACAACCTGTCTGACCGCATATAAGACAATTCATACGCTTCTTTATAAGAGTATCAATAATCTCCGCATGTCTGTCAGTAATAAAGCTGCATAAAACAAGCTCCTCAAAGCTGAGGTTTAATGCCTTTAAAACTCTAATACAGAAACATGTCCCCTTAGATAATGGAGGCATCAGTGCTGAGAATCTGGCGTTGAATCTTTCAAGCTCGCACTCCACAATAGGAGCATTAATATCAATATCCCTGTCATTAAGATTTGCCACTGTTCTGACAATAATTTCAGAACGGGCATTTGATAATGTATCCTCATGCACACAATGACCGTCTGCATATTTAACAAACAGCTTTCCATCAGGATTAAGCATCAGCTCTTCAATATTCTTTCTATCAAAGGCGCTGATGATTCTCTCCCCTAAGGTCTCATAAAGAGAGCTGTAGAGATTTTCTTTCTGCGGATCATAAGTGCTATTCATTTTTACCTCGGACAACATTATCAGGTAAAAAAAAATAGCCCTCCGTCTAAAGGGGGTATTTTTTGTGAAAAAACGTAATAACTAACTGAAAGCTATATAAAAAGACAGTTCAGAAAAATGAAATTTTTTGTATAAAAAACAATGCAAAAGCAGTTTTCTAAGTCTATTCTAAGGAACAAAAGAAAATGCAATTTTTTATCAGACAGGACAAAACTAATAGAAAGTGACTTAATTAATGATGACGATAGTGTCAGCGGGAGAAGATCAAACGTTTACGAAAAAAATAAATAGTAATAGTTACTACTTTTGATAATATTAGGCAAATTTAATTTTTAAATGCAATTTTTTGTAAAG
>JAZRAY010000240.1:0-3729 GCA_045634805.1 Succinivibrio sp.
GAAGCCTTATCCAATAAGGCTTCGGATAGGTATCTGTTCGATCAACTGTCGAAAATCGGAGTTTTAATCGCTTATAAATGCTATTTGATCTAGATCAAATTTTTTTATATTTTTTTTGAAAAAATTTGTGTCGTATTAAGCTTATTAAACACAAAAATTATTTAATTGAAACAGTAAACTTCTCAAGTTTCTCAAAGCCAAACTTCTTAACCATCTGAAGTCTGCCTTCATAATCTAAAAGGTGTCCTGTATAGAAAGCTCTTGGCAAAGATTCTTTTATATCCAGAGATGGAGTATTTCTTATTACATCTTTAACACGTCTGCCGATTGCTTCTCCTGAATCAATAATATTCATACCAGGAAGCAGTTCCTTTAGAACATCTTTTACAAATGGATAATGTGTGCATCCAAGTACAACAGTATCAGGTCTTTCCTCCTGTTTGTCTGAAAGAAATGGCTGAACTATCTTTTTAATTGATTCCTTATCAACAACCCCTGTGGTCAGTCTTGTTTCAGCAATAACAGCAAGCATTGCATCTCCAACACAGATAAGTCTGCAGTCACTAGCAAATTTATCAATTAACTTCTTTGTATAAGATCTTGATAATGTACCTGGAGTTGCCAACAGACCAATTATCTTGTTTTTTGAAAGCTTTGCAGCAGGTTTAACCGCAGGGACAACGCCAACAATAGGAACCTTAATAGCGGAACGTAAAGAAGGAAGAGCAATAGTACTTGCAGTATTACATGCAATAACAATGGCATTAAAGTTAAACTGGTCGTTTATCTGTTCAATCAGAGTTTTAATTCTGTTAATTAAAAAATCTTCTGTCTTACTTCCATAAGGAAAGCATTCATTATCAAACAGATAATATGGTTCGATGTCTTTATTTAGCTTCATGACATCGCTTAAAATTGATAATCCGCCAACACCTGAGTCAAAAAAAAGAACTCTTTTCACTTTAACTTTAAGCTCCGACAATTTAAGATCTCATATATTTTTTTACATGGACCGAAATTTAATTATGCTAAAAACTTTAATTGGAACAACCGATCCTCAAAATTACGATCAATATCTTAATGAAAAAATCGATTCCGTAGTTAATTTATTTAAAAAAAATAATCTTGAATTTCCTGAACCAGAAGTTTTTGCATCTCCTGCAGAATATTACAGAATGAGAACAGAATTCTGTGTCTTCTTTAATAAAGAGCACACTGATTTTGAATTCTGTATGTTTGTTCCTAAATCAAAACCAAAACAGAGAATCGAACTAAAATCATTCCCTGTTGGTTCCAAAGCCATTAATCAGGCAATGGTAATCCTAAAAAAACATCTGATGAAATATGATGAGCTAACCGTAAAGCTTTTTGAAGCAGATTTTCTTGCAAATCAGAAAGGAGAGCTAGTTATCTCTTTCAATTATCACAAGAAAATTGATGAAAACAGATTTAAAGAAGAAGCTTATTCTCTAAGAGAACATTTTGTCAGTGAAGGCATGTCCGTTAACTTTGTCGGTAGAGCAAAGAAACAGACTGTTCTTGCAGACACCGATACTATTCTTGAAACCATAAAAACCAGAGATAAGGATTTCTATCTGTATCAGGTTGAAGGAAACTTTTCTCAGCCAAACATTTATGCTTGTCAGAACATGGTCCAGTTTGCCAGAGACTGCTGTTCAGACTGCAAAGATGAAGACTTAATTGAACTGTACTGCGGAAGTGGTACCTTTACAGTGTGTCTTGCTGATCTGTTCAGAAAGGTATTTTCAACTGAAGTATCCAGAGTTCCAACTCTGACAGCAATTAAAAACATAGAAAAGAACAATATTAAGAATACTCAGATTGCAAGATTATCTGCAGTAGAAGTAGCCCAGGCTCTTGAAGGAACCAGAGAATTTAAGAGATTAAAACTGGCTGACATTGATATTAAAGATTACAACCTGACAACTCTTTTAATCGATCCTCCTCGTTCAGGTCTCGAATATAAAGAAGCTTTAGACTTCACTGCAAGATTCAACAGAGTAATCTATATTTCATGTGGTCCGACTTCTCTTTGTTCTGATCTTACCTACCTATGTAAAACTCATAGGATAAAGAAGCTGGCATTTTTTGATCAGTTCCCATACACAGAACATCTAGAAACCGGAGTCCTTCTGGAAAAAATTTAAGCCCTCCCAAAAAAATAATCCTCTCAGAATAGAGAGGATTATCATTTTTAAATCTCGTTATTTTCAGAATTACTGTTTATAGCAATCTGGAAGAGGAATCTGAGAAACTCCAGTCTTAACTGCTGCACGAGCAACAGCACCTGAAACCTGAGTTCTTAGTCTTGGATCCATTGGCTTTGGAATCAGGTAATCACGACCATATTCTAGATGATCCACTAAAGCTGCCTTAACAACCTCAGGAGGAACTGGCTGCTTAGCAAGCTCTCTTAAGGCATTCATCGCTGCCTTCATCATCTCTTCATTAATGCAGGTTGCACGAACATCCAATGCTCCACGGAACAAGTATGGGAAGCATAGAACATTGTTAATCTGATTTGGATAATCAGAACGACCTGTACCCATGATAATATCAGGACGAACCTTAGCAACCAGTGCTGGGTCAACTTCTGGATCTGGGTTTGAACATGCGAAGATAACAGCATTTGGAGCCATGCTCTTAACATCTTCTTCGGTTACTAGACCTGGACCTGAAACACCAAGCAGAACGTCAGCATCCTTAATAGCCTCTGATAGAGTCTTTGGACCTGCATCGTTGATAAATCTTGGCTTCTCACCATTGTTGTACTGAGGTCTATCTGAACGAATTACACCATGACGGTCAATCATGAAGAAGTTTGCCTTGTTAGCACCGCAAGCAAGAACTAAATCTGAACATGCTACACCAGCAGCACCTGCACCAACGCAGACAATCTTACAGTCCTCAATCTTCTTACCCTGTAATTCAACTGCATTTAGAATACCAGCAGTTGTAACAATAGCAGTACCGTGCTGATCGTCGTGGAAAATAGGAATCTGGCAGCGTTTCTGAAGCTCGCGCTCAATGATAAAGCACTCAGGAGCCTTGATATCTTCTAGGTTAATACCACCGAAGGTATCTGCAATGCACTCAACAGTAGTAATGAAGTCTTCAACAGTCTTATGCTTAACTTCAATATCAATAGCATCAATTCCAGCAAAACGGTTAAATAATAAAGCCTTGCCTTCCATAACAGGCTTTGAGGCTAGAGGACCTAGATTACCTAAACCTAAGATAGCAGTACCATTGGAAATAATTGCAACAGAATTGCCCTTGCCAGTGTATCTATATGCATCTGATGGATTGTCAGCAATAGCACGAACAGGCTCTGCTACACCTGGACTGTAGGCTAATGTCAAATCATCTGCTGTTTCAGCTGGTTTTGTAATAACTACCTTGATTTTTCCTGGAACAGGATTCTCATGATAGGCTAAGGCTCTTTCACGTAATAATTTAGCATCATGTGACACAGTAACCACCTCTTATTGTTTGTTTTGCTGTATGTAAAAATGGAGAAAGATGTTTCGTCCTTTACCACTCTAATTACGATTAAAGGAAAGGAGAATATTCAAATTTAAAAAATTTCCCCGACCGTTTCATTGAGTAGTCTAGCATGTACGATTTTTTTTACTAAAAGAAAATTCACATTTTGAATAATTTTTTCGTTTATTTTTAATATATTGTTTACAAAAGAAAAAAAATAAT
>JAZRAY010000241.1:0-3377 GCA_045634805.1 Succinivibrio sp.
CCAACTGGGTTGAAGTAACGAAGAAGAACCATTGAGAATGAAGGATCTGCAATCTGAAGTTCCTGACACATGTACTCTATATCAACCTTGGTCTGACCATATGGGCAGTTTGCTCTCTTTACAGGAGAACTCTCGGTTAAAGGAAGAGAATCTGGCTCACCATATACAGTTGCAGATGATGAGAAAATGAAATTCTTGCAGCCGTAAGCCTTCATTACAGATAGAAGTGTACGGGCACCGTTTACATTGTTGTCGTAGTATTCAAGAGGCTTTTTAACTGACTCGCCTACAGCCTTCAGACCAGCGAAATTAATAACGGCATCAATCTTATAGTTTTCAAAAACCTGTTCTAGCTGCTCACGTGAACGGATATCACCTGATACGAATGGAACTGTACGGCCTACAATCTTATTGATTCTTGCAAGTACAGCAGGCTTTGAATTATAGAAGTTATCAAAAATAACAGGCTCATAACCAGCTTTTACCAGCTCAATTACAGTATGTGATCCAATGTAGCCTGCGCCACCAGTTACCAAAATAGTAGTCATATTAAATCCTCGAAATGCATTAGAAATGCCCATGTAACCGTTTACATGACAAATTATATACCTCATGTAGTTTAAAGCAAGAGATAAAACTTGATCATTTTCACAATTTTAATTATTTGATTAAAAAAAATCACCATTTTCTTACGAAAGAACAGAAATAACATAATGATTTTAAATATATTTTTTTAGAGTATTCATAGTTTTTCCTGAAACAATTCGATAAAAACCATGAAAAAAGTATCTTATTTTCACAGCTCACCTGAAAAAATGATGAAAATCAATCTGAAAACAGGTTAGGCTGTTTTCATGATTTTTTAGAAATATTGTGAATTAAATAAAGTTGTTATGCCCACAAAACGTGGTTTTAATTTCATTTGAAGGCTTTTTTACTTATAATTATCCGAAGATTCGCGATTTTCATAAAAATTACATAAGCACCTTTTAGATTATAAAAAGATTAAGTTATGACAGTAACAATTAGGGATGTGGCAAAGAAGGCAAATGTTTCTGTTGCTACAGTATCAAGAGTTCTGAATGGAACAGCAAAAGTAAGTGACGAAGCCAGAAATGCTGTACTTGCAGCACAAAGAGAGCTTGGCTTCTACCTGAATGCCAATGCGCGCACCCTTGCCAAAAAGGACAGTGAGACCATTGGTGTACTTGTTTCGGATATCTCCGATCCATACTTTGGAACCATGATTAAATCATGTGACATGGCAGCAAATGCCATGGGTAAGTCACTTCTGATTGCTCAGGGCTTCTATGATCCACAGAGAGAGCAGAAGGCAATTGATTCCCTGCTGTCTCATCAGTGCTCTGGAATGCTGGTTCATGCTCTGGCTATTGATGACATTATTCTGTCTGACTACATGAGACGTTTCCCTTATATCGTTCTTATCAACAGACGATTAAGAGGCTTTGAGGATCGCTGTGTAATCATCGACAACCATAACGGTATGTATGATCTGACCAATTATCTGATTAAATTCGGTCACAAGAAAATCGCATATGTAACCTCATCCTTTGGAATTTCTGATGCACAGGAGCGTTTCTCCGGTTTCAAGAAAGCCTGCGCCGACAACAACATTGAAATCAATCCTAGACTGATTCTGTCTGTACCTCCATCACTTGAAGGTGGAAAGATGGCAGCAGAACAGCTGATGAAAATCGGTGTCGACCAGTTCTCTGTGGTTATGTGCTACTGTGATACCATTGCAGCATCTGCAATGTCCACCTTTGAAAACAACGGAATAAAAATTCCTGAGGACATTTCAATCACAGGCTTTGATGATCTGTTTATAGCATCCTGTCTGAACCCTGCCCTGACAACTGTTACCAACCCGATTGGAGTTATGGGCAAAGAGGCCTTGAAGCTGTCTTTAGCCAGATACAAAAAGGATTATGATTTTACAATTCCGCAGTTCAAGACCGAGCTTATTATCAGAAAATCAGTGCAGGAAATAAAGAACTCCTGATAATTGAAGGTCCTTATAAAAACAATCTGAACAAAAATGTAGGTGGAAAGGAAACTCTTTGAGTTACAATTAAGTAACTGTTTGTTAGATATAGAATTATATGGCTAAATTATCACTTCACGTTTCAGCTGCAGAAAGACAGAAAGAAAGCAAAGAGAAAAAAAGATTCTCAACCTCACAGAAGGGTTGGGGAAAGGGTTTTGCAGAGAAACCTGTATTTGTTAAAAGAATGCTGCTTCCTCATTTCTGGAGTGCCTGGTTTGCTATCGGTTTACTGTATGTCATGGTTAATGTTCTGCCATACAGCTGGCTGATTTTTATCGGCAGCAAGATCGGCAGACTGATGGGAACCATTCTTCCTGCAAGAAAATATGTTTTAAAAAGAAATCTTGAACTGGCATTTCCAGAGATGTCAGATGATGAAAGACATGAGCTTTCAAAAAAGATTCAGCGTAATACCGGCATGGCTATTTTTGAAACCGGTATGGCATGGTTCTGGCCGGACTGGAGATTAAAACGTCACGTAGTAATTGACGAGGACGAATTACAGTACGCAAGACAGTGCAACCAGACCGGAAGACCTATTCTTGTGCTTTCAGCTCACTTTGTAACCTTAGAGCTTATGGCAAGGATCTACGCCACCTACATTACCCCTGGTATTGGTGTATACAGACCAACAGATCATCCTGTCTGGGAGTGGGCTCAGGTTAAAGGCAGAACCAGAAAGAATCTGGCTCTGGTTTCAAAGAACGATCCACGTTCTATGATTAAGGCACTAAAGAGCGGTGCTCCTATCTGGTACGCACCAGATCAGGATTACGGCAGACGAGTAAGTGTCTTCGCTCCTTTCTTTGCTGTAAAGGAAACTGCTACTGTTGCAGCAACCCATAATCTTGCAAAGATCGAGGGAACTCTTATCACTCCTGCATGGACAATTCGTGAAGGTAACAAATATCACCTATATCTGAAGAAAGAGCTTCAGAACTTCCCTACTGAAGATGCAGTAGCAGATGCAGCAACCATAAACAAGGTTGTGGAAGACATGGTAAGAATGGCACCTGAACAGTATTTATGGATGCACAGACGTTTCAAAACAGCGCCTGATGAAAACGAAAATCGTTATCCTGGACTAGAGGAGTAGGATTTTTATGAAAAAGGCTTTATCTATAGCGGCATGTTGTGCTTTTGTGCTAACAGGATGTATGTCAGCTCAGGAACAGGAAGCTGCAAACAAGATTATTACCGCACTGCCAACTGAAGTTGAAGGCTGTACCTTTATCGCTGATGTTGACAACAGCGGTCCATACTCAACTGTGCCAATGGCTAGATTCAATCTTAAACATCAGGCAGCACA
>JAZRAY010000242.1:0-16606 GCA_045634805.1 Succinivibrio sp.
GGGTGTAACCATCGAGTCTCGTCTTGATAAGGGCCGTGGTCCAGTTGCTACTGTTCTAGTTCGTTCAGGTACTTTACACAAGGGTGATACCATTCTATGTGGTCTTCAGTACGGTAGAGTACGTGCAATGCGTAATGAAAAGGGTCAGGAGCTTAACGAGGCTGGTCCATCAATTCCTGTTGAGGTTTTCGGTCTGTCAGGTGTTCCATCAGCAGGTGACGAAGTTACCGCTGTATCTGATGAAAAGAAGGCTCGTGAAGTTGCTCTGTTCCGTCAGGGTAAGTTCCGTGAGCTTAAGATTGCTAAGCAGAAGAGTGCACAGCTTGCTTCTATGTTCAAGGAGAGCAATGCTTCAGAGCTTAAGGTTGTTCTGAAGGCTGATACTCAGGGTTCTGTTGAAGCTATTTCTGATGCACTGCTGAAACTTGGTAACGAAGAAGTTCAGGTTAAGATTATCGGTTCTGGTGTTGGTGGTATTACCGCTAACGATGCAACTCTTGCAGCTGCAGATAGCGCAGTTATCATCGGCTTCAATGTTCGTGCTGATGGTCCTGCAAGACAGGTAATCGATTCTGAAACTGTTGATTTACATTACTACAGTGTTATCTACGATCTGATTGATGATGTTAAGAAGGCTATGTCCGGTCTGCTTAAGAAGGAAGTTCGTGAGAACTTCATCGGTTACGCAGAGGTTCGTGATGTCTTCCGTCATCCTAAGTTCGGTGCAATTGCAGGCTGTATGGTTGTTGAAGGTGTGGTTAAGCGTTCAGCTCCAATCCGTGTGCTGCGTGATAATACTGTTATCTTCGAAGGTGAGCTTGATTCTCTACGTCGCTTCAAGGATGACGTATCTGAGGTTAAGCAGAACAACGAATGCGGTATCTGTGTTAAGAATTATCAGGATGTTCGTGTTGGCGACCGTATCGAGGTATTCGAGAAGGTTGAAGTTGCACGTACCCTTGATTAATTAAAGGATAATATGCCAGCAAAGAAAAGTTACGGAAGAAATGAAAGAGTAGCAGCTGCAGTAAGACGCGAATTAGCTGACGTACTGCAGAATGAACTCAAAGATCCACGTGTGAAAAACGCCACTATTACAGAGGTTGATGTTTCACCGGATCTAAGAAATGCTCGTGTATATATTTCTTTCCTTACAGATGATGAGGAAGAAATTAAATCTGCAATGACTGGTTTAAAGAGCGCCAAGGGCTTCCTTCGCTCCCAGCTTGCAGCAAGACTAAACCTAAGATATATGCCACAACTTGATTTGAGATATGACTCTTTAGTCACAGAATCAATGAAAATTGATGCATTAATTAGAAAAGGTCTGCATAAAGACTAGTTTTTAATGGTCTGATACATAAGTAATTTTATTTCTTAATGCGAAGAAAATCCCAATTGAATGCCGAATTCTTTTGGGATTTTTTATTTTATTTTCATTTTTTTTACCTTTTTTATAATTTTTGGTGATTCTGATCAATTCTTAGCGAATTTTGCCGGATAAAAGCCAAATTCTGTACACATTTCAAGGTTGCATTTTATATATGCACCTAAACTTCTAAATACACTCTGTAAAGTAACCCGAAATAAGAAATTATGAAGGTGAGGTGTATGGAAAAGAAGGCTTTATCAATGACCGCATTGGAGCGTGGCGAACAGTTTATGAAGGCTGCCCAGTACAGGAAGGCTAAAGCTATGCTCATGAAAGTCGGTCCTAAGAATCCTGACTATAGAAGCGCCCAGTATGATTTATTCATTATTCATGCAAGCGGCTGCTTAAATCAGGTCATGATTGATGAGGCTATTCTTAATTTAAGAGAAACCGCCAAGTTTGGAATGGATGAAGCTGCTAAGACTCTGGCTGTAATCAAGTGCTTCGAAAAGGGACTTGGTAACATTGATTCTTTAAAATCCCTTGTTGTCTGCCGTTATAACCAGCCAGATGTTGCTGACTGGACTGAATCTCCTGCCGTCGAGTTTTTCTCTGCAGTCCTTGCCTGCAAGTACTTCTATTCTCTGTGCATGCGCAGTGGTGATTTCTACGATGTCATAAGTCTTGGCTCAATGATGCTTAAGTACTATTCAAGTCATAAGAATGAAGTTCCAGAATTTCGAATGCTGGTTAAATACATCAATGACAATTACCCAGAATCTGTTCCAGAGAATTTAAGCTGGTATTCAGTGTGCGTGGAGATGAACGATCTTTACTGTTCTATCAAAAAGACCAAAGCAAACGGAATTCAGGCATATAATCTTCTCTCTGCAATCCTAGAATACATCCAGTCAGAATTTACCAGTCAGATAAATACCATCAACACTCAGATTAATGACTATCATAAAAAGACTAATCATATTGCCTTTAGAGATTTTGTTTTTGAGTGTGAGTCCGTTCCCCAATAGAATGCAGTATTTAAAAATAAGAAAAATATGCATCAAAATGTGTCGTGTTTTTTTGAAAAAAGACTACCTGCAAGGTAAAATATAAATAAAAACGTAGGAGTCTTTACGTGGCCACCGAAAACGTACAGCAAAAGAAAATCAAATCAGTTGTAATCATATCCAAGGTTTACAAAAGACCTTTGTCTTCTGCAATTAAGGAAATTGCTCAGAAGTTCTCTTCTCATGGAGTAAAAGTCTATATTGATGCCAACACACAGGTTGGCTTTAATCTTCCTGACCTTGAATGCATTTCCAGAAGAGATATGCGGGATGTTGATCTGATTATTGTTGTCGGTGGAGATGGTTCTGTTTTAGGTGTAGCAAGAACACTGGTTGATCTCAAGGTTCCTGTGCTGGGAATCAACAGAGGTCATCTGGGACTTCTGACTGATGTAAGTCCATCAAATCTTGATGAGAACATTAAGAAAATTGTAAACGGAGAATACACTCTCGAAGAGAGAACAATGATTGACGTTATTGTTTCTCGCCGTTCCGAGGATGGAGTGGGTGAGATGGTTGGTCATTCTCTTGCAACCAATGAGACTGTAATTCACTCCGGTACGATTGCTCACATGATGGTTCTTAAGGTATCCATCGGTGATAAGTATATGTATACCATCAGAGGTGACGGTATTATTATCAATACACCTACCGGTTCAACCGCCTATTCACTTTCTGCTGGCGGCTCCATTATTGAACCTCATCTTGATCTGTTATCTTTGGTTCCAATGTTCCCTCATTCACTTAACTGTTCTCCTATTATCATTCCAGGCAAGAGTGAAATTAAAATTGAGTTCGAATGCCCGGATGATTTACCAGAACTGATTGCAATTAACTGTGATGGTCAGGTTACTATGAGAGCTGATACCAAGTGTACTGTAATGATCAGACAGCATCAGATCCCTCTGACTTTAATGCACCCACGCGGATATGACTACTACAGTCTTTTAAGAAAGAAATTAGGATGGGGCAAGAGCCTGGTATAACTGGATTGTTTTATGCTAGAACAGCTAATTGTTAAAGATTTTGCTTTAAGTACCAAGAATACTTTAGATTTCAATTCCGGAATGACCTGTATAACCGGTGAAACCGGTGCAGGTAAATCCCTTACCGTGGATGCCTTATCACTGCTTTTAGGTGCCAGAGCTGATGCCAATATGGTCAGAACCGGAGCATCAAAGGCAGAACTTAATGCTGTTTTTTCTATCGATAAGAATGAACAGGCTCAGTTATTTTTAAAATCCCATGATCTGATGAATGACGATGGCTCTCTGATGTTAAGAAGAGTTATCGGCTCTGACGGAAAAACCAAGGCCTATATCAACGATACTCCCTGTACCCTTGCCTGGCTTAAGGAAATCGGAGCCATGCTGGTTGCCATACACGGTCAGCATGCAAGTATCAAGCTTATAGACAAGAGCAATCAGCTTAAGCTTGTTGATGATTTCGGAAAGCTTAATAGTAAGGTTAAGGCCGTAGATGAAGCCTTCAATGCCTATAATGTAAGCCGCAGAAAACTGCAGGAGCTTGCAGACGAACAGCAGCAGGGCGCATCTAACTACAAGAATCTGAAATTCGAACTTGATGCTTTGAATAAGCTGGATTTAAAGGAAGGCGATTACGAGCAGATAAGCATTGATTATGACTCTCTGCAGCATCAGTCTCAGGCTCAGGATGCAGTTTCTCTTGCCTTAGGTGTTCTTGAGAATGAAGAGCACAACATCATTGATATTATTTCTGCAAGAATTTCCGATTTAAGTCGAGTCAGTGTCTATGCCAAGGATAGCATCGACCCTATTATTGATGATCTGTCAAAGGCTGCAGAACACCTTGATCTGGCACGTGATGCCCTAAATGATCTGACCTTGAAGGCAAATCCTGAACTTGTTGAAGAACTGTCTGAGAAGCTTTCAAAATGTCACGAGTTTGCAAGACGTTTTGATGTTCAGCCAAAGGAGCTTTATAAGGTTAAGGATCGTCTTGAAAAAGAGCTGGAACATTTCCTTTCATTAAAAGAGCAGATTGCAAGCTTAACTGTGAATGTAAAAAAGCTCAGAGATGATTATGAGGCAAAATGCAGTGAGCTCTCTGAGTTAAGAGCTGCTGCTGCAAAACGCATGTCTTCAGAGGTTTCTTCAAAGATTAAAGATCTCGCCATGAAGGATGGTGTCTTTATTGTGAACGTTGTTCGTGATGAGAACTGTCGTCCTAGATTAGGCGGAAGAGATGACGTTGAATTTCTATTCTCTGCAAATCTTGGAGAGTCACCAAAGGAACTGGGGGCTGTAGCCTCTGGTGGTGAGCTGTCCAGACTTGCTCTTGCAATTGAGGTTCTGACCTCTTCTGCAAACTCAACTCCAACCCTTATTTTCGATGAGGTGGATACTGGTATTTCTGGTAGGACCGCGTCAAGCGTAGGCAATCTGTTAAGACAGTTAGGTCAGAGTGTGCAGGTTATAACTGTAACTCATCTTCCTCAGGTTGCAGCAAGTGCTAATCAGCAGTTTTTAGTGAACAAGGTTGAGGATAACGGAAATGTTCACTCACTTGTCTCAAAGCTTGATATGGACGGCCGTATTGAGGAAATCTCCAGAATGATGGGCGGTAATGTGGTAACTGAAGCTACCCGTCAGTCAGCTCATGCACTATTAAAACAGAGCGGAAATTAGAATGGCTGAAACAACCATCACTCTTAAGAATAAAGATGAAGTAACATTACGCTGGGCTGAAGTGAAAGATGCTGCTGCCATTGTTAAGCTTGAGCTTGAATCTGCTGAATATGAAAACAGAGCAGAGCCAATTAATCTCCCACCTGAAGAGTTCACAAAATACTGGGAAGAGCGCTTAAATGGTGAGAACTACAAGACCGTGCTAGTTTGTGGTGCAAATAAACTTTATGGTTTTTTAACTTTCGTTAACGAAATAAAATTAGGTCAGATACTTGCGCTTTATATTGCGCCTGAATATATGAGACTAGGAATAGGCTCTAACCTTATGAGGGTAGCAGAGCAGATGGTTCTGCTCAAAGGCGGGCACAGTATAGAAGTCGATGTTGAAACAAAAAACAGTGGTGGACTTATTTTTTACGAGAATCTTGGACTGAAGAGAATCGGCTATATAAACGACCACTTGATAAAAATGAAAAAGGAGCTTTAAGCATGCTTAAAATTTGTATTGTTGGTTTAGGCGGTCGTATGGGCCACGCTTTATGGGAATGCTGTCGCGGTCTTGCTGATGCTAAAGTGGTTTGTGGTATCGATAAAAACAGAGATTCTCTTCCAAACGGATGCAATGTTGAAGTTGTTCCAAATATAACCGAATTATCAGTAGTACCTGATCTGATTATCGATTTCTCAAGACCAGAGTGCTCTATGGCTGTTTTAGCATACGCTAAAGAGCACAACTGTGCTGTTGTTCTTGGTACTACCGGCTTTGATTATGATCAGCGTGACAAGATTAAGGATTACTCAAAGGTAATTCCTATTGTTCTGTCAGCTAACTTCTCAGTTGGTGTGAACATCCTTCTAAATCTTGTTCAGAAGACTGCTGCTGTTATGGCTGATGCAGATATTGAAATCGTTGAAGCTCATCACCGCTATAAGGTTGATTCTCCATCTGGTACTGCTCTTGCAATCGGTGAGGCAGCTGCTGCAGGTCGTAATGTTAACCTGAAGGATGTTATGGTTTCAGGCAGAGATGGTATCACCGGTGAGCGTATTTACGGCTCAATCGGCTTCTCATCAATTCGTGGTGGTGATATTGTTGGTGAACACACTGCAATGTTCTGCTCAGAGGGTGAGCGCGTTGAACTAGGTCACGTTGCAACCTCAAGACAGACCTTTGCCCGCGGTGCTCTGCGTGCTGCTCTATGGCTAAGCGGCAAAAAGCCTGGTCTTTACGGCATGAATGAAGTTTTAGGTCTTGATAAGAACTAATTCATAAACATATAAAGCTCCATTTTATGTGGAGCTTTTTCATATCATAAAACAATTAAACAATATTAAGGATTTCTCTCGTGTCTAAATCATTACTGGTAATCGGTGGCAGTTCTGAAATTGCTCATTCTTTTATTAAGATGGCAGCCCTAAAGGATTACAACATAACCATTACTTGCAGAAACGAAGAAACTCTTAATAAAACCTGTTCTGATTTCTATAAGGACTCAGGTCGCATCATCAACGGTGTGGTTCTGGATTTAAACGACTCTGAAAAGGTTGCAACCTTCTTTGATGACAGAGAAATTCCTGATGTGCTGTTTATAGCAGCAGGCACTCTTGGTGATGTTAATGTATGTCAGTATGAGCTTAAGAATCAGCAGGACATAATTAACGTTAACTATACTGCCATAGCCACTCTTTTAGCTTCTGTAACCGATAAATACAAGGCAAAGGGAGATGGTCATATTGTGGTTATAAGCTCTGTTGCCGGAGATAGGGGATATTACTCAAATTACGTATACTGCAGTGCCAAGGCTGCAATAAGTACCTATCTGTCAGGTCTTAGAGCTGTTTTATATCCTCATGGAGTAAATGTTCTGGATATAAAATGCGGTCTGGTTGAAACCAAGCTTAATGCTCACAGAAAGAAGCCTAAACTTATTACCGCTTCTCCTGATTATGTCGGTATGCAGATCTTTGCTTCTATGCAGAAACGACACACTATTGTCTACACACCTCTTATCTGGTACTTCATCATGGGATTTGTAAAAATGATCCCTGAGTTTATATTCAAGAAACTGAAGTTCTAAACGAAATCTCTATCTGAATTTTCTTTTGAGATACCTGTACAAAAAAAGGTTCTAACCATATTATTTAGAGCCAAATAAAAAAGCCCCAGACTATTTCTAGTCTGAGGCTACGGGTAAACTGGTATTAACTTTATTCCTTGATTAGGGAGGTCAGGAATCCCTCATCTACAGGAATCTCTTTACCTGTAATATCATTTGACTTTTCTGAAGCCAGGAATAGGGCAACATCTGCAATATCCTCTGCCAGGGAGGTTTTCTCTGATGGATTTAGGATATCTGTATCCAGAGCCTTCTCCTTAGACATTGGAAGATCCAGATCTGCGTTTACAATGGTATTTGCCTGAATGTTGTATTTACCCCATTCAACAGCAATACTTCTGCTTAGCATTACAAGACCGCCTTTTGCTGCAACGTATGCTGCGATACCTGGTTTAACCTTGTCTGAGATAAGAGAGGCTACGTTGATAATCTTTCCTGCACCTGCTTCCTTCATACCTTCAAAGCATTTCTGGGAGAGAAGGAATGCTCCTGTAAGATTGGTCTTGATGTTCCTTGTCCAGTCTTCAAGTTCAAGTTTCTCTAAAGGTTTTTCAATAGCAAGATCAGTTGCATTTACCAGAATATCTACTACAAGATCTGCTGCATCAATATGCCCGAAAACCTCTTCGATTGATGTTTTTGAGGTAATATCACAAGGCATCGCGATAGCTTTACCTTCATCATTAGGATCTAGCTCCTGAGCTATTAGAGCGATTCTGTCTGCGTCTCTTGAGATTAAATATACAATAGCGCCTTCTTCTACGAATTTCTTTGCAATTGCTTTACCGATTGGTCGGCTTGCACCTGTAACAATTGCGCACTTACCGGATAAAATCATAATCCCTCCAAAAGCACTAAGGCTGTATCTTTATATAGTGTTCATATCTGATTTTATATTAAATTGGAAAAGTTAATAGGATCACTGTCAAAATTCGTGAAGCTTAACTCTTTGTAGTAGCAAGTAAAATTTGAAAAAAAGAGGTGTAGCACATATCTTGCTTCTACTCCTTTCTTCATTTTTACTAATAGGGGAGGATTTATTGAAGCTATTTGAAGTAAAAATGGTCTCAAAATAGAAAAGACCGACTATATAGTCGGCCCTTCAACATATCTAAGAGTTTCTGTATTTATTACATTACACCCTGAGCAATCATTGCATCAGCAACCTTACGGAAGCCTGCGATGTTTGCACCTAGAACAAGGTTGCCCTCAACACCGAACTCACGAGCGGTATCAGCTGCATTCTTGTATAGGTTGGTCATAATGTTGTGAAGCTTTGAGTCAACCTCTTCGAAGGTCCATGAAGTCATGCCTGCGTTCTGCTCCATCTCTAACTGAGAGGTTGCAACACCACCAGCATTTGCTGCCTTAGCAGGACCGTAAGCAATCTTAGCATCTAAGAACTGCTTGATAGCACCTAAGGTTGAAGGCATGTTTGCACCTTCTGCAACAACCTTACAGCCGTTCTGAAGTAGAGTCTTAGCATCTTCCTCGTTTAACTCGTTCTGAGTTGCACATGGGAATGCGCAGTCTACTGGGTAGCACCATACCTGATGCTTACCTGCTGGGTACTGCTCAACTGGAGTGTACTGTGCAGTCTTTACTAACTCTGCATAGCGGGTTAGACGAGCACGCTCAACTTCCTTAACCTGCTTTAATACTGCTACATCGATACCGTTTGGATCGTAGATGGTACCGGTTGAATCAGATACGGTTACTGGGGTAGCACCTAACTGGTATAGCTTCTCACAGCAGTAGATTGCAACGTTACCTGAACCTGAAACAGCGCACTTCTTGCCCTTTAGAGTGTCAGCGCGATCCTTCAGCATAGCGTCGGTGAAGTAAACAACACCGTAACCAGTTGCTTCGGTTCTTGCTAGAGAACCACCGAAGTTTAGACCCTTACCGGTTAAAACACCTTCGTACTTGGTGGTTAAACGCTTGTAAGCACCGTACATGTAGCCGATCTCACGACCACCAGTACCGATATCACCAGCTGGAACGTCTACTAAAGCGCCGATGTAGCGGTGTAACTGAATCATGAAAGCCTGGCAGAAACGCATGATTTCGGTCTCTGACTTGCCCTTAGGATCGAAGTCTGAACCACCCTTTGCACCACCGATAGGAGTACCGGTTAGTGAGTTCTTTAGAATCTGCTCAAGACCTAGGAACTTTAATACGCCCTCGTTTACAGTTGGGTGTAATCTGATACCGCCCTTGTATGGACCGATAGCTGAATTGAACTGTACACGGTAGCCCTTGTTAACCTGAACCTGGCCCTTGTCATCAACCCATTCAACTCTGAAGCTAATAGTTCTCTCTGGCTCAACCATACGCTCAAGAATCTTGTACTTCTCGTATTTTGGCTCTTTTTCTACAACTGGCTGTAGAGTGGTTAGAATTTCTTCAGCAGCCTGTAGGAACTCTGGCTGATATGGATACTTTGCTTTTAATGAGTCTAGAACTCTTTGGGTATATGATGACATTGATGTCTCCTTGATTATTGTGTGTTTAATCATTTTTTGATTTAGTAAGAATTTACAAGAGACATTTTTTCGTTGCAATAAAAAACGCTATATTCACTGATATAGTGCAGGTAAGTGTATTTTTAGTGCAAAATGCTTAAAAATGGAGTTTATAAAGAAATACTATAGAAATATCAAAATGTTAAGCTTATAAAAGCATGTTAATTTATTGTGCAAATGTATTGTTTTTGGGATATTTTTAGGTATTTTTTGTGTAGTTTCTTGCTAAATTGACTTAAGAATACTTCATTTTTTTTACAAAAAAAATCGCTCTGATCTGCTTAAGATCAGAACGATTCATTTTGAATATTCTGTTAGTTTTTAACAGTTGGTGTACTGGTATGACAGGCCTTTATCTGGCCTAGGTTACATGCTGTTTTATAGAACTCCAAAGCCTGCTCTGGATCTTTTTTAACACCCAGTCCTTTATCTGTTGCTTCTGCAATATACAGGCAGCCTTCAGCATCATTAAGGTTACATGCTATCTTGTAGTATGAAGCAGCGAGCTCTGTATCTGCATCATCTCCTTTGCCTTCTTCATACATGAGTCCTAGTGCTGTACAGCCTGGAGCAACTGCAAGCTCGCATGCTTTCTGATAGGATTCAAGTGCCTTTGTATAATCATGACGTAATCCAGGATAATCCTCAGAGCGCAATTCTCCTGCATGTAGACAGCCTAAACCATTCTTATTGCCGCATGCCTGCTCAAAATACTTTACAGCTCTGTTATGATCTGCATCTACAGAAATACCTTCAGAATAAAGAGCTCCAAGATTCATACAGGCCTCAGCGTTACCGTATGAACAGCCTTTAGAGTAATAATCTGGAGCTTTTGATCTGTACTGCTCGAATTCATAATTCTCTTCATACAGCTGAGCTAGTTTCAGACAGCCCTCACCGTACTGCATTTCACATGACTTGATAAAGAGTTCGTTGGCTTTGCGTAAACTCTTTCTTGTTCCCTGTCCATTCATGTAAAGGTTTCCAAGCCAGGAACATCCTTCGCCACTGTTATGTGTACAGGCAGCCTGATAAACAGTGATAGCCTTCTGGTAATCTCCGATTGCTATGTATTTTCTTCCTACAAGGTTACAGTAGGATACATCACCATTTTCGCAAAGCTTTGTCCATCTGTCATTCTGCTCTTCAGCACTGACAGAAAATGAAAAGCTGCTGCATAAAAGAATGGCTAGAAGACAGTTAAGAATACGTTTTTTCTTCCCCATAAAACCTCTTTACTGTTGTTCTCAGCATTTATCATATTTGTTACAGGTGGATTCTTTTGTAATTTATTCCTAAAAACAGATATGTTTTTTAAGTTTAGTAATCACTTTTATTTTTTTATGTGACATAGAAGTTATGTTTAAACAAGAATCTCTAGTTTTTTTTAACTTGTGGAGGACATCAAGAATATAGTATTAATTTCGTAATGAGAAATAGAGTAGGGAAGAGTTTTTTCTGGATTTAATGAGGCCCAGCTCAAGCTGGACCTTAATAAAACTATAAAGCAGGAATTCTTAGTTTCTGACCTGGGAAGATTTTATCTGGGTGCTTTAGCATAGGAGTGTTTGCTTCGAAGATTACATTGTATTGAGCTCCTTTTCCTTTACCGTAGCACTCCTCGGCTATCTTCCATAGAGTATCGCCTTTCTTGACCTCATAGAATCTTGATTCCTCTCCTGCAGAGGCAACCTTAACCCCATCTGTCTTTACACCTGCAATACCTAATTTGTTGCCAACCTCAAGAACTGCCTTTTCAAGCGTCTCCTGATCTTTAGCGGTACCTTTTAGAACAACGTTGTCTCCATCGAGTTCTACGGTTAAATCCTTTGTATCCAGACCTAGAGCATCCAAATCTTTTTTAAGATCTGCCGCATTGATTTCTGCTGCAGATGCAAGTCCAAGGATTTTTTCTCCAACGTCCTTAATAAAAGAGAAGAAACTCATTTAAAACACTCCTTATTTAATTGGATTATTCTTTCGCTATATCTAATTAAAACTCTAATTATCAAGCGGTTACAGCTATATTCAGAGATGAAGGCTGCATATTCTTGTATAACATAAAATACATGTAGTTAAACTTAGGGGGAGCTATATGATCACAAAAAACATGTTCTTTTTTGAAAAAAGGTATAGCCTGTCGCAATTTTAAGAAGGAGTAGATAAGAAAAAAAAATACCTCGTTGAATAACGAGGCATTTTCTGAATTCAGGGAGGAATTATAGGCTGTAGTAAAGCTCAAACTCTGCTGGGTGAGGAGTTGATCTTACTCTGGTATCCTCTTCAGCCTTAAGCTCGATATATGCGTTAATCATATCCTCTGAGAATACTCCACCCTCAAGCAGATACTCATGATCATTCTTAAGAGCCTTTAGAGCCTCATCTAGAGAACCACAAACCTGAGGAATGTTAGCTGCTTCCTCTGGAGGCAGATCATATAGATTCTTATCCATAGGATCACCTGGGTTAATCTTGTTCTTGATACCGTCAAGACCAGCCATAAGCATTGCAGCAAATGCAAGATATGGGTTAGCACAGCAATCTGGGAAGCGAACTTCGATATGAGCGGTCTTAGGATTTAATGCATAAGGAATTCTGATAGAAGCAGATCTGTTTGCTGCTGAGTAAGCAAGCATTAGAGGAGCCTCAAATCCTGGAACAAGTCTCTTGTATGAGTTGGTTGCAGGGTTGGTGAATGCATTTAGTGACTTAGCGTGCTTGATAATACCGCCAATGTACCATAATGCTTCCTGTGACAGACCACCGTACAGGTTGCCTGCAAAGATATTGTTGCCGTTCTTATAGATTGACTGGTGGCAGTGCATACCTGAACCATTGTCACCAAAGATTGGCTTTGGCATGAAGGTAGCAGTCTTACCATACTGATGAGCTACGTTCTGAACAACATACTTGTAAATCTGAACCTCATCAGCCTTCTTGGTTAATGAATTGAATTCTGTTGCAATTTCGTTCTGACCTGCGGTAGCAACCTCATGGTGATGAGCCTCGATAACCAGACCCATCTGCTGCATAACCTTACACATTGCAGAACGGATGTCCTGTGATGAATCTACAGGAGGTACTGGGAAGTAACCACCTTTAACACCAGGACGATAACCTTTGTTTCCACCTTCGTATTCAGTTGAGCTGTTCCAAGCTGCCTCAATGTCATCAATAGCAACAAATGAGCCTGTAATATCTGACTTGAAACGAACATCGTCAAACAGGAAGAACTCTGGCTCTGGACCAAAGTATGAAACATCACCGATACCGGTTGACTTTAAGTACTCTTCAGCTCTCTTTGCAACTGAACGTGGGTCACGGCTATAACCGGTTAGAGTTTCTGTCTCAAGAATATCGCAGCGAACGATAATGGTTGGATCTGCGTAGAATGGATCTAACTGAACAGTGTTGATATCAGGCATCAGAATCATATCTGACTTATCAATACCACACCAACCAGCAATTGAAGAGCCATCAAACATCTTTCCCTGATCGAAGAACTTCTCTGTGATGCAGGAAATAGGAAGAGTGATGTGCTGCTCTTTACCTTTAGTATCGGTAAATCTTAGATCAGCAAAAACAACATCATTTTCTTTGATGAGATTGCTAACTGCGTTGAAATCCATTTAGGCGCTCCTAATTATTAAAGAAAAAATCAGCTCCATTTTTTTTATGGCAGTGATTTTCGTCAAGTTTAAATTTTAAGTCAAAGGTTATTTTTGGTGGCTTAAAAAAACAAGGCTAGATTTTACTATATGGGGGGTATAGGAGCAAATTATATGCACTTTTGAGAAGAAGATTTTTTCAAAAAAATCATTGAATTATCATTGTGTTAGAAAACGGATTTGGCTCTATATGTATGACTTGCAAGACAATTGCTTGAAAAATAGCTGTTTTAGTGTGATAAAAAAAATATAGAAAATAAAAATGATTGCACTCTATTGGAGCAATAGATAAGCTGCATCAGCTGAAAGATATCAGCTGATGGAGTGGTAATAATTAGTTAAGTTCTAAAGAGTAGACTTCTTCGTTGATGAAGAAATCCCCCATATCAAGTCCTGTATCTCTGACCTTCTGCATTCCCTTTTTCTTATAGAATTCAAGACCAGGATTATGAGCATTGATAATGAGCTCAATGGTGCAAGGAAGAACCTTAGAGCGGACGTACTCTTTTACCTTGGTAAAGAGGGCTGTTCCGATTCCCTTGCCGATGTAGTGCTCATTAACATAAATCTTCTGCATCAAAAACAGATTTGGTCCCTGCTGGATTACGGATACAACACCAAGATCCTCTCCATTGAATGTAGCAATGAA
This sequence comes from Succinivibrio sp., assembly GCA_045634805.1. Lineage (GTDB taxonomy): Bacteria > Pseudomonadota > Gammaproteobacteria > Enterobacterales > Succinivibrionaceae > Succinivibrio. The sequence goes on from JAZRAY010000242.1 coordinate 14,068, forward strand.
GTAATCTGTTCCCGCACCTATGGCATCTGAAAGAGCCTGCTGGGAATAAAGTTTATCCAGCATAAAATCGATCTGTGCAGTTGTAAGAACACCCTTGAATGATGAAGGCACAAGCTCGGATGCAAGCTTCTGCAGAATATCAACATCATCATTAGTTGCTTTTCTGACTGTAATCATAGAAACCTCAGATTTAAGTAAATCTTACTTGTTGATCTACAAAACATTTTAAAATAGTAGGAACAATTTTCCATTATAATTGAATGGATTATGTGATAAGGTTCACCAAACTTCCCATGTTAATGCGGTTTTTACATATTTGAGATGAATTTTGTCTGTACTTGCCTGAAATAGTTTTTTAATCCAGGAAATCTATTCTTTTTTCTTTGTTCTTATTAACTAGCTTATTTACAAGATAAAAATCTTAAAGATGATAAGATTTTTCATTTAATATATTTTATATTGATTTAATCAAATTAAATTTAGTAAAATTAAAACAACTTAAAAACACGGTAAATTTTTACTCAACTAAAGAGGTGCATTATGAGCATTTATGATTTTGAAGTTAACACTGCAAGAGGCAAGAAGGTTTCTTTAAAGGACTACGAGGGCAAGGTTGTTCTTATTGTGAACACTGCCAGCAAGTGTGGTTTCACTCCTCAGTACGAAGAACTGGAAGCTTTATATAAGCAGTACAAGGATCAGGGCCTTGAGATTCTGGGATTCCCTTGCAATCAGTTCGCTGAGCAGGAACCAGGCAATGCCGAACAGATCACTGAGTTCTGCAAGCTTAACTATGGTGTAACCTTCACTATTTTTGAGAAGGGGGATGTCCGCGGTGATAATGCTCAGCCTCTATTCAAATATCTGACTTCTCAGAAGGGATTTAAAGGCTTTGATATGAACCATCCAGTAGCTAAGCCTTTACAGGAGGCATTGGAGAAGAACTTCCCTGAGTATCTGGAAGGTGATTCAATCAAGTGGAATTTCACCAAGTTCCTAATCAACAGAAAAGGTGAAGTTGTAGAGCGCTATGAGCCAACCACCACTCCTAAGGAGATGGCTTCAGCTATTGAAGCTCTTTTATAGAAAAAAGCTTTAACTGTACTTAAAGAGGAGTAAGACTCCTCTTTACAAAGCAGATAACACAGATTACAGGAGTTTAGTTATGTCAGATCAAATTTTAAATACCGTAATTATTGGTTCCGGTCCTGCAGGTTACACCGCTGCAATTTATGCCTGTCGCTCTGGATTAAATCCATGGCTGATAAAAGGTCCTGAGCCAGGTGGCCAGCTGACAACAACTCCTGAAATCGGCAATTGGCCTGGCAGAAAAGATGCTCCTGATGGATTTTCTCTTATGGATTCCTTAAGAGAACATGCAGAGGCTCTCGGTACAAAGACAATATCCGCTATGGTTACAGCTGTTGATTTTTCATCTGACATAAAGACATTAACTCTTGATAGCGGTGAAGTCATAAGATCTCGTACTGTAATCATCTCTACAGGTGCCAAGGCTAGATATCTTGGTCTGGAATCTGAAGAGGAGTACAAGGGCAAAGGCGTATCTGCATGTGCTACCTGTGATGGATTTTTCTTCAGAAAAAAGGATGTTGCTGTAATCGGGGGCGGTTCTGCAGCATTTATTGAAGCTCTTTATCTTACAAACCTCTGCAACAAGGTTTATATCGTTCACAGACGCGAGCAGTTCAGAGCAGAGAAGGTTCTTGTAGATAAGTTAAGAGAGCTTGAGAAGTCAGGTAAAGTTGAGTTTGTACTCAATGCGAATGTAGATAAGGTCATCGGTGATGGTAATAAAGTCACCGGGGCGGACATTAAGTTTACTGACGGAGCTACTCGCAGTTTAAAGCTGGATGGTATCTTCGTTGCTATCGGCCATGAGCCTGCAACCAAAATCTTTAAGGATGCTCTTGAGCTTGATGATGAAGGTTATATAAAAACAGGATATAGCTCTGCAACTTCAACCTCTTCAAAAGGAGTATTTGCTGCTGGCGACTGTGCTGACAGAGTTTACCGCCAGGCAATAACCTCAGCTGGTGAAGGCTGTAAGGCAGCTTTAGATGTTGAAAAATATCTTTTAGGTTGATAGGGCCATAGAGAAATCTCTTTTAATTGAAGTAAATCTGCTTATTGTGAGCTTGGCTAATTTAAGATCTCTGTGTTTAGATTGATGTCAAATTTATTTTACAAACGGATATGTAAACTATATTTGTAGAAATGCTCGTCACATAGGTTATTTTAGATAAGAGGGGACTTTGTAAAATGGCAATGGTAAAAGATTATCTCAATAACAAGTTCAAACATGGTATAGAGTCAGGTGTTTTACAGTATGGTGTGGCACAGGAAACAACCTCTCCTGATGTTGCAGAAGTTTTAGCTACATCCAAATTCGACTGGCTCTTTATTGATGGAGAACACGGTCCTCACACTGTACAGACTGTATTGGCCATTGCCCGTACGATTGCAGCTTACGATATGGAGGCAGTAGTTCGTATACCTGAAGCCGGTACAGGAATCATCA
>JAZRAY010000243.1:0-2485 GCA_045634805.1 Succinivibrio sp.
ATTAAGTAAACTAAACTTAAGGTATGGCAGATAACGACGAAAAAACAGAACAACCGACAGGTAAAAAGCTAAGCGATGCTAGAAATAAAGGTCAGGTTCCTCGCTCAAAGGAGGCTGCGACCTTTATTGTTCTTTTAGCCGGTGTTCTTTCTCTGTGGGCTTTTGCCGGAATGTTAGGTAAGGCCATTCGTCAGATCATGAACAACAGTTTTAATCTGACCAGAGATCAGATCTTCTATGAAGACGAAATCCGAAGACTGTTTGTCGCCAATATTACAGAAATTGGTCTCCCTATTCTCTGCATTTCAGTAATTCTCTTTTTCTGCGGTATTTACGGCAATATCTTTGTTGGCGGCTATAATTTCTCTCACGAAGCCTATCAGCCAAAATTCGATAAATTAAATCCTATAAACGGTATAGGAAGAATCTTTTCGTTAAACTCAATTGTTGAACTTTTAAAAGGTATCCTAAAAGTTGCCTTTATTGGTTCTTTCTGTTATTTCGCTCTGTCCGGTCGAATCAATGAGGTTTTAACCTTATCCTATCTTGATCCTATCGGAGCAATCAGACGTGCGATGATTCTGCTTTTGCAGTTTATGATTATTGTCGTGTGCGCGATGCTTCCAATTGTGCTTATAGATGTTCCTTATCAGAAGTGGCATTATTTAAAACAGCTTCGAATGACTAAGCAGGAAGTGAAGGACGAGTATAAGAATACTGAAGGTAACCCTCAGGTTAAGGGCAAGATCAAGCAGCTGCAGTTTCAGATGGCAGCCCGTCGTATGATGGCCAAGGTTCCTGCAGCTGACGTTGTGGTAACCAACCCTAATCATTATGCTGTAGCTTTATCATACGATCCAAATGGAACTCTGGCTCCTGTTGTCGTCGCAAAAGGTGTTGATGAAATTGCAGAAAAGATTAAAGAGATTGCCCGTGAAACCAATGTTCCAGTGATTCCTATTCCACCTCTTGCCCGTTCTCTTTACTACACAACCGAACTTGATACTGAAATTCCAAGAGGTCTGTTTAAGGCTGTAGCTCAGGTACTTGCCTGGGTAATGGGCATGAAAGCCTTTAAAGAGGGCAAATCTCAGCAGAGACCTCGTGATCTGGATATGAATCCATATATTCCTGACGAACTTCGCTTCTAACTGTTCCATACTGGAACCTTTTGCTTCGTTTTACCAATTTTTCCTTTTTTACTTATCTCATTTCTTCTTTTTATTTTGCCAATTTCAAATTTTCAGTATTAAGGCGTAACAATTATTTGAAAACTAAGAGGAAGTTCAAAAAAAAATATCGATTTTGGGTTAATATTGTGTAGTACTTTGAGTATGAACGGGTTTTTACGCTTTGTTATAATCGAGTACACCAAAGGAGTTAAAGAGGAATTTTTTATGGCAACTTCTTCAAAAAAACAAACAACAAAAACCACTGTTAAGGCAAAAGCTCCTGTAAAGGCTGCTGCTAAGACAACTACCTCAGCATCAAAGGCTACAAAGTCAACAGCAACTGTAGACAAGGCTCAGGTAAAGGCATTTAAAGAGCAGGTAGAAAAGCATCTGCGTACCACAATCGGTACTTCACCTGTTAAGGCAAGTAAACTGGCCTGGTGGCAGGCTGTAGTTGCAACAGTTAACGAGGATATCTTCGGTCGTTTAACTGATACTCAGCAGACTCACGCAAAAAATGATACACGTGCAGTGCATTATTTATCAGCAGAATTCTTAATGGGAAGATTAACAATCAATAATCTTACCAACCTAGAAAAATTCGATGTTGCTCGCGAAGCATTGAAGGAATTTGGATTAGATATCAACGAAATTTGCGAGGAAGAGCCTGATATGGCTCTGGGTAATGGCGGTCTAGGTCGTCTGGCTGCCTGCTTTATGGATTCTCTTGCAACCTGCAACTATCCATGTGTAGGTTACGGTATTCATTATGAAAACGGCTTATTCAGACAGGAAATCCGTGCTGGTAAGCAGGTTGAGCGTCCTGACTCATGGAGAGAGTACGGCTGTCCTTGGGAAGCATGTCGTCCTGAGTCAGTTCAGAACGTACCACTTGGCGGTTATGTTGAGAAGCAGACTGCACCTGATGGTTCACAGTGTTCAGTATGGCACCCATCAAGCATGATTAAAGGTGTGCCTTGGGATATTCCTGTTGTAGGATACAGAGGTTCTTCTGTTGCAATTCTACGTCTATGGGAATCACGTTCAACTGAACAGTTCAACTGGGACGTTTTCAATGCTGGCGGTTATGTTGATGCTCAGGCAGAAAAATCACTGGCAGAAACCATTTCAAAGGTTCTTTATCCAAATGACTCAACTGAGGCTGGTAAGGAATTACGTTTAACTCAGCAGTACTTCTTCTGCGCTTGCTCTCTACGTGATATTTTACGTAGATATAAGAGATCTCATCACAATGACTTTAGCGAGTTTGCAGCAAAGATTGCTATTCAGCTGAACGATACTCATCCAACCAT
>JAZRAY010000244.1:0-7000 GCA_045634805.1 Succinivibrio sp.
CAATCTTGATTTAGCTTTATCAGAACATAAGACATGCAGTGTTATTTTTGATGAAGATGAGGTTATTTTCGAGGAAAACAACAATCAGCTCTTTATTTATGCTGTTCTTGGCACTTCAATAGGTCATGAAGAATTGTATGAGGATTTACTTTCCTACAGTAATCTTGGAGCTAATACCGGTAATGCAAGTATCGGTCTTGATAAAGACAGAAACGAATTTCTAATGTACCGTATTCTTACAGGAAATATGGAATATGAAGAATTCCAGGATATTCTTGTTCTATTCATAAAATCATTAAGATACTGGAAGAACTGGTTATCTAATCCTGCTAAACCAGATAATCAGTTTAGCAATGATGATAATCAGACAGCTATGGATCTTCTAAAAGCTGGCCACCTGGTTTAAATAATCACTGTCATCCTCAAAACAGCAACTGCTGATTGAGGATGCTCGATTAGAAAACGCTCCCCTAAAAATCCATTCAATCTACTGAAAAGCATTATCGTACTTATCAAAAGACTCAGAAGAAGAATTCTCTGAATTAAAGGCGAGCTTCTTTAAATATTCTGTATAAGAGAAGGATTCGGTCCAGCCTCGGCTTTTTATCAGCTGATAAGTCTTTCCGTCAGCCTGTCTTTTTATATCAAGACTCCCCTTCTCCAAAGCAAGATCTGCTTCAAGATCATTATCAGAATAATTCAGATACACAAGCATGCTGTTATTTGCTTTTATACATCTGTCATATTTTTTTGAGGTTGTCTTTTTAAACCATTCTGACCATTTTGACGGCAGGGTATTAAGCTGGAAGTTATTTAAAAGAGAGGAAACAAATAGATCCTTTTCTACCTTATCGACAAAGCCTAATCGAATCTCAATTATCTCACCGATCTCATTTATGTATAGCTTCATGTTTCTGACAGAATCAGTAGGATAAACAGAGCCTTTCAGTGTACTAACCTGGAAGCACTCATCGTTAGTCATTGAGTTGTACAGAGCTTTAATATTTTCATTATTCTGCATAGATGAAGAATACAGATCCTGTTTACCGCTCTCATAGATAACACAGTTTCTTTTCTTATTCTGCAGCAGATAGTAAGAGACTGTAAGCTGCTCTTTCTTGTCTTTGATTAAAGGAATTGATTTATTTGAAATGACACGCTTGGCAATTGCGCCTTTGGCATTTGTACCGAGAATAAAACCAAATACTGATACAGGTTCCCCATCAGTATTCTGCCATTCTGCAGAGACAGATTCGTAGTAGCTTTTATCCTCTATCTTCTGGTTATAGGCAATCCAGATATAGAAAACAAAGACAAGGACCAGAATTGTTAAACAGATATTAACAAATCTTTTCAGGCCATCGTCTTTGTCTATTCTGCTCATCTTTATGCTATACCGTTACTCGAGATCAAATTCTAAGACAAGTATAACCTGAAGAGCGGCTTTAAGAATGTTACTAAGCAAGCAGTCTTGCTATTTCATCATCATAGCCAACTATCTCTTTGAGATTTTTCTGACTATAGTCATAGAATTTAACGTTATTCTCTGTGTAGTCCATATCAGTTAACGGGGTATTGGCCTTATGCTCAAGCACGACTACCGCATCGTACAGAAGCTTGCTCTTCTGTTCCTCGTCTGCAAATGAAAAAGTAAGTTCAAACTCGTTCTTCTCAAGTTCAGAAATTATTTCCTCATCCTCGGCATATTTGATTACTGAAGATCCTAGCTTTGAAAGGGTTGACCTGTAATCGCTTCGACCTCCGCCCTCAAAATGACATTCATACGAATGTTCTTCCTCAGACTCCTCTCCCTTCATGAATACGGAATAGCACTCAAAATCTCTTGTAATAGAATTGATCAGAGAAATGATCTTTCTGGCAGTTGCAGAATCTTTAGCAACAGCTGTAACGGTTCCATTCGCAGAACTTATGTTAGACATGAACTTCCTTATATTTGTTTGATTATTATCGGAATTTATAATTATTCTAAGCAAAAAGCACGTCAGAGCCTGTCACTTTAGAGAGATTTTTTTCACTGTACTGATATCTTGAGTAGCGAACTTTTTTATGATTCATTGAATGAATAGGCGTATCAGCCACATGGATTACTTTCACCTCTGCCTTATCGATTGAACCATCACCCTCTCTAATGTCTGTGTAATCAAAGGTTAGTTCAAATCCGAGAAACTCAAGTTTGGCAACTGTTTTATCATGCTTATAAGACAGATTTCGGTATTCATCCAGCCACTCCCCAAGATACTTGATGTTATTAAGAAAACTCCAGCGCCCCCTTGCATCAAAGCGACACTCAAACCTGTTTTCATCTTCGATCTGAATGACTTTATCAAGTTTTAGTGATGTGTAAAAACTGAAATAGGATGTAACTGAATTTAAAAGCACAGCAACTTCTCTTGCTGTCTCATGGTCTTTTGCCAGGATAGATAACTTTCCGCTGGTGAAACTCTGGTTTGCCATTATTAGCTCCTTATTTATATTTGTTTATTCTAAAATACATCATTAAACTTATATAAATATTATGCTAAAGATTGATATAACCTATCATTCTTATTTGAGTTAAAAAATAACTGATAATTCAATAAGATTGAAGTTCAAATAAAGATACAGGCAGGATTTACGAATGGACAATTATCGCTCTAGAGCAAGAAATAAGAAATCAGGAATGGATTCCTAATTACTTAAATTTCTCTCCTTTTTAGCCATATGGATAGATTTTGTGGTCTTCAGGGCAACAGAAATAATAATCACCAGAATGCCGACATAGAAGGAAGCATTAAGCTCTGAGGCTTCATCAAAGATAATCATCGCCAGAATAATCGAATATACCGGTTCCAGATTATAAGACAGCATCACTGTAAACGCAGAGAGAGTCTGGAGTACCTGAAGCTGCAGAAGATATAATCCGGCAGTACATATCACGCCAGCTAAAAGCAGGTAAAAAGCATCACTGAAGCTAAAGTACAGTGACCACTGCCCTTCTATAAGATAATAGAAAGGTAAAAGCATACTCATGAATATTGTACCGCCTACAAGCTCCCAGCTTATTAGTGAGTAGTTGTCATACTTTAGAGCTATTCTTTTGTTATAGATAGAGTAAAGAGCTGAAAAGACAGCACAGACAATACCGATTGTAATACCAAGGCGATAACGGGCATCAAAACCAAAGATTACGAGCACACCTAAAATCGCCAGTAACGAATACACCACATCAGTAAACGAGAACTTTGTCTTAACAACAAAAGGTTCAATTAAGGCGACAAAAAAGCCAATGGTTGATACGCAGACAACACCGATGGAGACATTGGAGAGTTTAATTGCAAGATAAAACAGTATCAGATGAGCGCAGAGAATGGCACCTGCCACCATGCAGCTTAGGGTTCCTTTAAAACCAAGCCATTTTAATTTTCTGAACACAATCAGATAAGCGGCTAATATAACTCCACCTAAAAGCATTCTGAAAAATACAATCCAGAAAGCATCCAGAGTTACCAGTCTACCGAACAATCCGGTAAAACCAGCAATAAAAACAGATAAGTGAAGTTTAAGAAAAACTGAGAGCATCTGACTTAAGACCAATCAAAAGAGTAAAAAACGGAGCAAGTATACCACAGAAAAAAAACTCGGAGAGTTGCTTTACCAAGCCGCAATTATTCTGCTTTTCACAGATTTTTGTTTCATTCTCTGTTAGTATTGAATATATTTGTTTCGTGATTTCCTCAATCTTTGTAGTTATTTACTTTAGGAGGACTTAGTTCTACCTTTTTTTAACCAAAGAATTCAAGGATATTGTCAGCAATCTCACGACAGCATGACTCTAAAGCGAAATGTCCGCTGTTTACACCCACGATCTTGGCATCAGGGAGATCCTTTTTAAAGGCGAGGGCTCCATCAAAGATAAAGGACGGATCGTTTCTGCCCCAGATTGCAAGAAGCTTAGGCTGCCTCTCTCTTAAATACTTCTGAAAATCTGGATATAGATTTACATTGGTCTGATAGTCAAAAATCAGATCAGACTGTTTTTCTGCATAGTCATCAATTGTATTAGCGTAGTAGATATCAAGACAGTAGCCGTCAGGTGCAACTGAGCCTTCCTCGGTTCCGAAGGTGTACTGACCTTGAACGGTCTCAAAGGCAAAAGCACTTTTATACTGCTCACGAAGCTCTGGAGATGGATTCTTCCAGTACAGAGCGCGTGCTTCCCATTTCTTTCCTAGCCCCTCGCTATAGACATTTCCGTTCTGACTTACTATTCCGAGGATCTTCTCAGGATGATGCATGGCAACTCTGAATCCTATAGGTGCACCATAGTCAAAGACGTACAGGAAGAATCTGTCAAGCTTCATCTCGTCAATGAAGCCTTCAACATATGAGGTGAGATTCTCAAAGGTATAGTCAAATTCAGATCTTGAAGGGGAATCTGACTGACCAAAACCGATAAGATCAGGGGCAATCACATGAAATTTATCCTCGAGCATAACCATCAGATCTCGGTACATATGACTTGAGGATGGAAATCCGTGCAGCAGCAGAAATACCGGTTTGTCATTCTGTCCGCATTCTCTGTAGAATACCTTTAAACCTTTGACATTTGTAAACTGATAATTCATATTTAGTCTTCCTGTTTTAAGTAGAGGTTATTAAGAAACTTATGTCCTGATGCAGTCTTAAAGATTTTTTCATCGGTTCTTCTGATGATTTCTTCTGAAAGCTTTTTTTCTCCAGCAACCACAAGAAAGTCTGCCTCAACGAGGATCTGATAATCCATGCCTTTGATATCATTATAGCTATGATGATGCTCTACAAGGTAGATAATTCGGCTAAGAACATCTTTTTCAATATCCTCACCTTCAAAGAACTTCTCAAGATACTTTCTGCTTTCCTTTTCCTGAAGGTCCCCTGGTGCATTACCATGTTCTGATCTAAGATAAGGACAGGAAATATCATGAACAATGGCTGAAAGCTCAAGGATGTTCATGGTCTTCTCATCAAGACCTTCTAAACTGCCTATACATTTTGCAAGGGAGTGAACCTCAAGCAGGTGCTCTATATCATGCAGAGTATTCTCTTTGCTTTCTGTCATTTTTAAAATTGCTTCTGATATTTTCATCTTTTCTTTTACCTCCATTTTCAACCTATACACTCATCAAAAAGCCATGACGTACAGTAGTCTGACTCATCTGTAAATTCTCGATTAATTTCTTGGAGTCCTTCAGTATATTTAGGATTAGTCTCACTCAGGTTTTGAGCCAAATTTAGAAGCAGCTGACTGGAGAGAACAGAGTTATCCATTCCGAGTGTTAATGATTTAGCTAAGTTGCAGTTGCGATAGAAAATCATATTATCCTCCGTAAAAACACGAATAATGTTTATCTGTTATTCGTATAATAAGACGTCTTGCAATCCTTGTCAATGATAACGAAATAACTTTGTTATATCATTTTGAGATATGGTATAATTATCTGTATGAAAATATTTTAGGAGATCTGTATGGAAATCTCTGTACTAAAGATGTTTGTTAAGGTTGCAGCTTTTAAAAGTTTTTCTAAAGCCGCCGTTTCGCTAGATATGGTTCAGTCTCATATTTCTACAAAAATTCAGCAGCTTGAAAAGGAGATAGGATCAGAGCTTTTTATACGCCACAATAAAGGCGTTGAGCTGACAGGTCAGGGAGAACTCCTGCTTAATTATGCCCAGAAGATTCTGCGGCTTGTTGAGGAAGCACTAAACGCAGTTAATTCCAGCTCCCAAAGAGGAATTCTCAGAATCGGCACCATGCAGACAACAGCTCAGACATTTCTGCCATCTATTTTAAGTGAGTTTCACAGAATCTATCCTGATTACCGTCTTAAGATCAGTGCAGACAGCGCTTCTTCGAATCTTGAGGGACTTTTCAGGTATGAGAATGATTTTTCCTTTGTTGCAGGCGATGTTAACTCTGATGCTATAAAAAGCATTCCTCTGACAGAGGAGAGACTTGCAGTAATCTCCTCAAAGCCTTATGACTCCATTGAGGAGTATTTTATCAAAGGGGAGAGTACTCTGATTACCTTTCCGGCGGGATGTGCCTACAGAAGACATACTGAAAAGTGGCTGTCTTCTCTTAAGATTACCTTAAAGAACATCATTGAGTGCAATTCCATTCCAGCCATTGTCGCTTCAGCAGCGGCTGGTATGGGAGTTGCTGTGCTTCCCGAGCATACGGTAAGTGACAGCCTTACGAAGGGGGTTCTTTATGCTAATTCTCTCTCATCAGGCTTTGAGACAATAGCTCTGAATCTGTGCTATCGTGATGATCTTAAGCTTAACGATGCTATGCATTCCTTTGTTAAAATCTGCCAGAACAGTAGTATCTGGAAATAACAACAGTTTCCTGAACATTGGACCGATATCTGGTTATATGGAACTGAGAACGGACATCATACTGAGGCTCTTGTAATCGATGTAACCTCTGTCCTTTATGTTCATCATTCCCTCACCATATTCTTCAGCTCTTACCTGTTCTCGTTCTGAGCCGGTTCCCTCAGTTATAGCAAGATGGGAAATGGTTCCATTTAGGTTGGAGAATGCCATATGCACTTTGATTCCTGCATTTTCCTTCAGTACTCCCGTTGAGTGCTCTTTCTTCCGGCTGTATTACAGTTAAAGTTGTTTCTGCATGATAGTCTTACAAAGAAACCGCTTCCATCAACAGGGACGACGTCAGTTATCCCAGCAGAAGCCAGAATTTTTACTAGCTCAAGATGTTCTGAACAAGGATTATCGGTTCCGATGTATGAGTAAATTCTGAGAATAAGTTTTTCCAGATGGGCATACTTTTTTTTCAAGACAAATCCAAATCGTTCTCGATGATAATCACCTTTCTTTTGACAATCATCTTCTATAATTTTACTGAGGTGTGTCTTTTTCTACTAAGCTCTCATAAGCCGTAAGACGGATAAAACAATAAATATAAATCGGCAGTAAACCAGGACAGATAAGATAA